>NZ_JBEYHT010000021.1:0-108094 GCF_040635425.1 Streptomyces laurentii
TCCCCACCCCCCCACGCGTTTACCCGGGCTCCCACGCCCCGGCCTCCGGTGTCTTCCCGCGGGGTCATCGCGGGATCACCTCCCGGGGCTCCGCCTCCCGGCCGGCCGGCGGAACGGATCAGTGCGCCGGCGGCGGGTGCGCGACCCGGATCCGGTGGTGCTCCTCGGTCAGCGGACGGCCCTCGCCGTCGGTGAAGCGGCCCGTCACCCCGTACACCCCGCAGTGCGCCCGGCCCACCGGCAGCCGCTCCGGGGGCAGCCGCACCTCGTACGGGCCGCCGCAGCGGAATCCGCCGAGCACGGTCCGTGAGGTTCCGATCGGAGCGCCGTCCCAGTCCCGGGTGTCCTCGAACACCACGGCGTCGATGTCCCTGCCGAGCCGGAACGTGAGGCCCACGCTCACCACCGCGCCCTCCGGCACCTCCAGCGGAGCCTCCGCCCTCGAATCGCCCAGCGGTACGGCGAGGCGTCCCCCGTCCTCGACGTACAACGAGAGGTCCAGCAGTTCGAAGTCCTCCACGGCGGGTCATCGCCTTTCGCTACGGGGCCGGGGCGGGGGGTACGGCCCGGCGCGGCCCGGCCCGGCGCGGGACGCAGCGCGACCACGTCCACGGTCGGTCGCGGGCCTTACCTTCACGCCTACCCCGATGTGGGGCGATAAATGGCGATTCCTCCGCATTCCTCATGCCGTCGGAACAGCCGGACGCCAGGGTGAGGGGCGCACGGCGCGGCACCGGCTCGCGGAACGCCGCCGAGCCGGCGGCGACGGCGAGGCGGTGTGGGCCGATCACGCGGGACACGCGGCGGACGGTGGCCGCGACCGCGTGCGCGACCAGGGGGCGAGCCCGCGCGGCGGTGCCGAGCGGACGGTGGCCGCCCGGACGGGCTCCGCTACCGGGCGAGGGCGTGCTCCTTGAGGAACACCCCGGCGTGCGCGGCGGCTTCCTCCTTCGTGGCCCAGTCGGCGGGAGCTGCGGGGGAGTCGGGGTGCTCGGGGCCGTCCGCCGGGCCCGTCGCCCCGTCCGCGCCGCGGGCGGACCACCGCCACCGGCCCGAGCCCGCGTTCCGCGTCAACTCCGCCGTACCGCCGAAGAGTTCGAAGGTGCCGGTGCCGCCGTTCGTGCGGCGCACCGCGTCCGGCCATTTCTTGCGGGCGCCTTGCCGGGTGATCCCCCAGGTGGCCCCGATCTGCTGGTAGGTCGCCCCGTAGGACCCCGCGGTCCCCGCCGCGATCGCGGTCAGCCGCCTGACCTCGGTGTCGAGCACCTTCCAGGCGCCCAGCACGGACAGGGCCACGTCGACCGGGTCCGCCTTCCACAGGTCCTGCTCGGGCAGTCCTGTCGCGCGGGAGCGCAGGGTGGCGGCGAGGGGGGAGAGGGCGTCGAGGAGGGCCTTGTCGAGGGCGGCTCGTTCGGCGGGGGTGAGCGACTCGGAAGGAGGCATGTGGACAACAGTAGTTAACGGATCGCCGCTCGACAACCTTTGTTTCCATTGCGTGTTCGCCACGGCAAGAGCCGCCGTGGGCCCGTGAGTTCGGGTCGAACGGATGGCAGAATCTGGCCATGCTGTACGAATTTCTCGCCGCGTCGGGCGTGCTCGCCCTGCTCACGATGGTGCCCGGACCGGACATGGCGGTCGTGACCCGGCGCGCTGTCGCGGCGGGCCGCGGGGACGGGCTGCGGACCGTCGCCGGCATCACCACCGGGCTGCTCGTCTGGGGCGTGCTCTCGGTGGCGGGACTCGCCGCCGTCCTCGCCGCGTCCGCCACCGCGTACACGGTCGTCCGGCTCGCCGGCGCCGCCTACCTCGTCGTCCTCGGCGTCCAGGCCCTGCTCGCCGCCCGGCGCGGCCGCCGGACCGAAGGCACGGCGGAGCCGCTCGCCGTGCCGCCGCCGGCCGGGCATCCGTGGCGCACCGGCCTGGTGAGCAACGTCCTCAACCCGAAGATCGCCGTCTTCTACACCGGCCTGCTGCCGACCCTCGCCCCGCGCGGACTCTCCCCGCACACCGGGATGGCCCTGCTCGTCCTCGTCCACGCCGTCCTCACCGTCGTCTGGCTCGGCGGATACGTCCTGCTGCTGTCCCGCGCCCGCGCCTTCTTCGCCCGCGCCGCCGTGCGCCGCGGCATGGAGCGGATCACCGGGGTCGTCCTGATCGGCTTCGGGCTCAAGGTCGCCACGGCGCAGTGACGCGCCAGGCCGCCGGGGCGGTCAGGCGGGCGCCCGGCGGCGGCCCCGGAGGCAGCCCCAAAGGCGCCCGCGAACAGGCGGGCATCCGGCATGGGCCGTTCCGCCGCCCTGGGGCTAGGCTCGTGCGCACCATGAACAGCCCCCGCCGCTCCGCCGAGCCGCCCAAAGCCGACAAGGCGGGCGTACGCCGGCACAACCTGAGCCTGGTGCTGCGCACCGTCCACGACGCGGGCGAGACCACCCGCGCGGCGGTCGCCGCGCATGTCGGGCTGACTCGCCCGGCCGTCTCCTCGCTGGTCGAACAGCTCCTGGAGCGCGGACTCCTGGTGGAGTCGGGCAAGACCTTCAGCGGCCAGGCCGGCCGGCCCGGCACCGTCCTCAAACCGGCCTCGACCGGCCCCGCCGGCCTCGGCGTCGAGCTCAACGTCGACTACGTGAGCGTGTGCGTCGCCGACCTCACCGGCGCCGACCGGGTCCGCCGCACGGTCCGCCTGGACAACCGCGCCCTCGCCCCCGTCGAGGTGCTGCGCCGCGCCGCGACCGTCGCCGCCGAGGTCCTCGACGAGGCCGCCGCGCGCGACCTGCGGCCCACCGGCGTACGGCTCGCGCTGCCCGGCCTGGTCGCCGGCGGCACCGTCCAGCAGGCCCCCAACCTCGGCTGGAACCGCGTCGACGCCGACACCCTCTTCACCCGCGCCCTCGCCGCCGCCCGCCCCGCCGGCGCCCCAGCCCTGCCCGTCGCCTCCGACAACGAGGCCAACGTCGCCGCCCTCGCCGAGCTGTGGTTCGGCGGCCTCGGCGGCATCCGCACCTTCGTGCACGTCACCGGCGAGATCGGGGTCGGCGGCGCGATCGTCCTCGACGGCGAACTGCTGCGCGGCGCGCACGGGTTCGCGGGCGAGATCGGCCATCTCACCGTCGTCCCCGACGGCCCGCGCTGCCGCTGCGGATCGAGCGGCTGCCTCGAACGGTACGCGGGCCAGGCGGCGTTGCTGCGGGCCGCGCGGGCGCCCGGGATCGACGCCCTCGTACGGCGGGCCGAGGACGGCGAAGCGCGCGCCCTCGCCGCGCTCGACCAGGCGGGCCGGATGCTCGGCGTCGCCGTCTCCGGCGCGGTCAACCTGCTCGACCCCGAGGCGGTGGTCCTCGGCGGCATCTACCCGCGCCTGACGGCCTGGCTCGCCCCGGCCGCCGAGGCCGAGCTGGGCCTGCGTGTCGTCTCGGGCCTGTGGACCCCGGCCCGGGGGCGGCTGCGGGCCGCCTCCAGCACCGCCGACGCCGCCCGGGGCGCGGCGGCCCTCGTGCTGCGCGACATCCTGGCCGACCCCCTGGCGTACGACACCTGAGCCCGGCCGCGCGGCCCCTGTACGGGAGGGCGTCCACGGAGGCCGCGTACCCGATTCGCGCCCGGCCCCAGCCCGGCCTCGGTCCGGTTCCTGTCCGGCCTCTTTCCGTTCTCTGTGTGTCCTCTGTCCGACCTCCGCGAGGCCTCCGTACGGCCCGGATCCGGGCCCGTCGCGCACTCTCATCGCGCTCTCACGCGGGCCTTATCCCCTCATCACCCCGGCCTCCTAGCGTCGCCCGCATGTTCCTCACCTACCTCCGGCGCGAACTGCGCCGCCGCAGAAAGGCGGCGCTCGTCGTCGCCTCCGGGCTCGCGCTCGGCATCGCGCTGGTCATCGTCGTCACCTCCGTGTCGTCCGGCATGAAGCAGGCCCAGAACAAGGTCCTGGAGTCCCTGTACGGCCTCGGCACGGACCTCACCGTCACCAAGGCGCGCGAGCAGCCGCAGACGGGGGAGCGGCCCGAACGGCCCCGGTTCGAGTTCGAGGGGCGCGGCGACGGCAAGGAGCAGAGCAGCGACCGGCTGATGGTGCAGGGCTTCCAGACGCTCCCCGACAGCACGGTCGGGACCGTCGCCCGCCAGGACGGCGTCGCCGAGGCCGTGGGCGGACTGAGTCTGGTCAACCTCAAGATCAACGGAGACTTCAAGCGCGGCGAGATCCAGGGCGGCCAGGGACAGGGCGGTCAGGGGCAGGACGGCCGGGCCGGGGGCCCGGGCGGCGGCTTCGGCGGGGCCGGCGGCTCCGGTGGGTCCGTCACCGGCGGCGGCGCGGCCTTCGACGTCGACTCCTTCACGCTGTACGGCACCGACGTCACCGCCCCCGGCCTCGGCCCGCTGACCACCTCCACGATCAGCCAGGGCCGCGGCTTCAAGACCACCGAAACCGACGCGGCCGTCGTCGTCCTCGACAGCGCCTACGCCAAGCAGGAGGGTCTGACCGTCGGCAAGACCCTCACGGTCAAGGGCGTGAAGTTCACCGTCGTCGGCATCGCCACCGCCGACAGCGGCCAGTCCGCCGCCCAGGTCTATCTGCCGCTGAAGCGGGCCCAGACGCTCGCCGGCAACGCGGGCAAGATCACCACGGTCTATGTGCGGGCCACCGACTCCCAGCGGATCGACGCGGTCAAGAGCGCCATCCAGAAGAACGTCACCGGCACCACCGTCACCACCTCCGCCGACCTCGCCCAGACGGTCTCCGGCTCGCTCGACACCGCGTCCGGGCTCGCCACCACGGTCGGCCGCTGGCTGTCGTACGCGGTGCTGCTCGCCGCCGTCCTCGTCGCCGGCCTGCTCACCTCGTCCGCCGTCAGCCGGCGCGTCCGCGAGTTCGGCACGCTGAAGGCGCTCGGCTGGCGCAGCGGCCGGGTCACCCGTCAGGTCGTCGGCGAGGCCCTGGTCAACGGTCTGATCGGCGGTGTCCTCGGCATCGCCCTCGGTCTCGCCGGCGCCTGGATCGTCACCGCCGTCAGCCCCACCCTCACCGCCGAACTCGGCACCGGCGGGGGCGGGATGGCGGGCGAGGGCGGACCCGGCAGCGGCCCGGGCGGCGGGCGGATGTTCGGGGCGGGCGGCGGCGCCGGCGCGGTCGGCCGCACCCTCGACATCGCGCTGACCGCCCCGGTCGGCCGGACCACCGTCGGACTCGCCGTCCTCCTCGCGCTGGCCGGCGGACTCGTCGCGGGCGCCTTCGGCGCGTGGCGCGCGTCCCGGCTGCGCCCCGCCGACGCGCTGCGCCGCGTCGAGTAGCGGGCCGCCCGAACACAGCGGCGGGGGACCGGACTTCGAGGACGCTCCTCGGGAGCCGGACCCCCGCCCTCGCCCCGTACCGACATACCGCCGTATCGCAGGAGTTGGATCCCATGTACGAACTCACCGGCGTCACCAAGCAGTACCGGCGCGGCCAGGGGAGGGTGGACGCCCTCGCCGGCGTCGACCTCACCGTCCGCGAGGGGGACCGTCTGGTCATCCAGGGCCCCACCGGCGGGGGCAAGTCGACCCTGCTGCAGATGCTCGGCGGACTCGACCGGCCCACCTCGGGCAGCGTCGTGTTCGACGGCACCGACCTGGCCACGCTCTCCGAACGCCGCCTCACCGCCGTCCGGGCCCGCACCATGGGCTTCGTGTTCCAGAGCTTCAACCTCATCCCCACGCTCACCGCCCAGGAGAACGTGGAGACCGCCCTCGTCCCGCTCGGCACCCGCGCCGCCGAACGCCGCCGGCGCGCCGCCGAGGCGCTGGAGTCGGTCGGCCTGGGCGAGCGCGCCGGACATCTGCCGTCCGAGCTCTCCGGCGGTCAGCAGCAGCGCGTCGCCATCGCCCGCGCCCTCGTCAAGCGGCCCAAGGTGCTGCTGGCCGACGAACCCACCGGCAACCTCGACGAGTCCATGCGGGACGAGATCGTCGAACTGCTCGACGGGCTGTGGAGGGAGCACGGCCTGACCTTCGTGATGGTCACGCACGACAGCGCCATCGCCCGGCGCGCGCCGCGCCTGGCGATTCTCCGCAAGGGGCAGATCACGCTCAAGGAGAACCAGCAGGCGGCGGAGGCCCTCTGACACGGCGTCAGGTGGTAGGTCGCCCGCGGGCCTGATGGCTCAGGCGCGTACGCCGTGCCCGCGCAGATACGCCAGCGGGTCGACGTGCGAGCCGAAATAGGGTGTGGTCCGCACCTCGAAGTGCAGGTGCGGACCCGTCACCCGGCCCGTGGCCCCGGAGCGGGCGATGCGCTGACCGCCCGACACGCTCCGGCCCACCGACACGTCGATACGCGAGAGATGGGCGTACTGGGTGTAGCGGCCGTCGGCGTGGCGGATCACCACCTCGTAGCCGTAGCTGCGGTCGTAGCCGGCGCGCACGACGCGGCCCGGGCCGGCCGCGCGGACGGTCGTGCCCGACGGCACCGCGAAGTCCTGGCCCGTGTGATAGCCCAGCGACCAGGCGCCCGGCTCGTGGTAGTAGCCGGTGACGACGTATCCGGAGACCGGCGCGGTCCAGCCGCGGGTGGCGGTGGTGCCACCGCCCGACCCGTGGCCGGAGCCGGCGGAGGAGCCCGAGCCGCCGCCCGTCAGGCCCGTGCGCTGCTGGTACTTCCACTGGTGGCTGGTCCAGTACCAGTGGCCGCCGTTCTTGAACCAGTAGACGCGGTCCCGGGCGTCCCAGCCCTGGCGGCCCCGGAAGACCGGCTCGCCGCCGCTCCGGGCCGGCCGCGCGGGCGCCGCGGCGGAGCCGCCGGGGTGCCCCGCGGCGCCGCTGTTGCGCAGGTACTTGTCGTAGTGCTGGGTCCAGCGCCACGCGCCGGCCGGGTTCTTGTACCAGTAGCGCGAGCCGTCCCAGCCCGCGTGCGCCGGGGCCGGTTCGGCCGCCGCCGTGCCCGCGCCGGTGCCCGCCAGGGCCACCGCGCCGAGCGTCGCCACGACGGCGCAGCGCACCCCGCGCAGCGACCCGGGTCCGCCGCCGCGCGCGGCGCGGGCGGCGCGCCGGGAGGCCGCGCAGCCCGGGCAGGCGCAGCCGTCGGCTATCTCCTCGGTGAAGGCGGGCACCGGCAGCCGTACGACGACACCTCCTCCGCTGTCCGCCGCTCCCGCGTTCGCGGGGGGTGTGGGGGGCTTGGGGGAGCCGGTGGTGTTCTCGAAGCGGTCGTTCACGGGGCTTTCACTCCTTACTCTGATCGGACAGTCCGCCACGTCGGGTGTAGAAGGCCACGGTCAGATCCTTGACCAGGGCCTGGCGTTCGAAGTCGTCGAGCTCCACGAGCCCGCGGGTGGTGAGCCGGTTCACCGTGTCGTCCACGGCGTCGATGACGCTGGTCAGGACCGTGTCCCGGTGCTTGGCGTCGAGCGCCGCGATCTGCCGGCGCTGCATCGCCGCGGCCACCTCGGGCGCGTACTCGATCCGCGTCGGCTGCGCGGAGAAGACGGAGACGCCGACCGGCCGGCACTCCGCCGCGAGCAGCCGGGTCAGCCGGTCGCCGACCGCCTCCGCGTCGCGCAGCGAGGGACCGTCGCCGCGGAACGCGTCCGCGGGCAGCTGGGACAGCACCCGCGCGGTCGCCGCCTCCACCTGCTCGCGCAGATAGTCCAGATGGTCGTCCACGGCCAGCAGCGCCCGCGCGGTGTCCCGTACGGACCACACGACGAGCACCACCACCCGCAGCGCCGCGCCCTCGGCGTCGACCGCGGCGATCGGCTCGCTGCGCCAGTGCCGCAGCCGTACGTCGATCCGGCGGCGCAGCACGAACGGGCTGATCCAGACGAGGCCGGTGCGCCGCACGCTGCCCCGGTAGCGGCCGAACAGCGTGAGCACCCAGGCGGATCCGGTCCGGCCCCGGGTGAGCCCACCGAAGGCGACCACGGCGACGACCGCGCAGCCGGCCAGCGCGCCCCACTCCCAGGGCAGCAGCCGGACGGAACGCAGGGGACCGGCCCGCCAGAGCAGCGCGGTCGCGGCACCGAGCGCGGTCAGACCGACGAGTACGGCCAGCCAGCCGGGCAGGGCGGGGCCGGGACGCTCCACGAGATCGGGCTCGTCCGGCGGGCGGCGCCGAGCGGGCCGCTCGCTCAGCTCGGTCTGCCCGCTCTGTTCGGCCAGCAGCGCCATCGCGCCCGCGATCCTGGACTGCGTGGCCGTCGAGGTCGCCGCCCTCGGCGTCTTCTTCGCCGTGGCCGTGGCGGCCGTGGTGTCCGCGGCGGAACCGGACGTGGCGGCCGGGTCCGCCGGCGTGGGCCGCTTGGCACGCTGGGGAAGGCCGGGCCGCTCGGGCCGCTCCTCGGTCCCCTCCCCGGCCCCCGGCGGTGCGGGCACCGGCGGTAGGGTCGCGGTGGGTGCCGCGGGGTCCGCCCGGAACAGGTCGTCCATCGGTATGCCGTCGCCGTGCCACCGCACGCGTACGGGCAGGGGCCGCTTCTGTCGCTCGGTCATGAGGCCCTTCCGGCCGTCACTCGACCGGGGGGACGAGATGACGACATGTCGGATGATCTTCGTTATCCATCGTCACAGGGGTTATGCCCGGAATGCCGAGACAAAAGTCCTGAATCGGACGGACTTTGGTCCCGCGCCGGAGCGGCCGGGAGCCTGGGCCGGGAGCCGGCGCCCGGGTCCGTGCCGAGGGTGATGTCAGTGGCTGCCCCTACCGTTCGGATCATGACGACGAAGACCTATCTGGAGCTGTCGCAGGACGGCGGCGGCGCGCACAAGTTCTACGAAGTGACGATCTCCGGCACGGTGGTGTCGGTCCGTTACGGACGCATCGGCGCGGCCGGACAGACCCAGACCTCGACGTTCCCGACGGTCGAGAAGGCCCGGGCCGCGGCGGCCAAGAAGATAAGCGAGAAGGTCCGCAAGGGATACGCGCCGGCCGTCCAGGGCGGCCGCGCCGCCCGCCCGGTCACCCGGCGCACCGTCACCTCCGCGCCCTCCACGGCCCGCGCGGTCGCCCCTGTCCTGTGGCGCTTCCGCACCGGCTCCGCCGCCTTCGGCATCCACGTCGACGACGAGCGCTGCTGGGTCGGCAACCAGGCGGGCGAGGTCTTCACCCTCGGCCACGACGGGCAGGTCCACGCCCGGTTCAGCCTCCCCGACGGCGTGAAGTGCCTGGTCGCCGACGACTTCTGGATCTACGCGGGCTGCGACGACGGCCGCGTCTACGACCTGTCGTCCAAGCTGCCGTTCGCCGCGTACGAGATCTCCACCGACGTCGACATCTTCTGGCTCGACATCCACGAGGGCGTGCTCGACGTCGCCGACCGCTCCGGCCGGCTCACCGTCATCGACCACGAGGACGAGCACCAGTGGTCCCGGTCCGGCCGCGGCGAGCACGCCTGGATGGTCCGCGCGGACGAGGACGCCGTCTACTACGGCGACAGCGGCGGCGTCACGGCCTACGCCCCCGACGGTACGGGCGAACTCTGGCACACCCCCACCCAGGGCGCCGTGCTGTTCGGCTGGCAGGAGCACACCGCCGTGTACGCGGGCACCGCCCGCCGCCAGGTGCACCGGCTCGCCAAGCGGACCGGCCGCACCGAGGCGGTGTACGGCTGCGACAGCCCCGTCTACTCGTGCGCCACCTCGCCCGGCGGCCGGTTCGTCTTCGCCGGGGACAACGCCTCGTCCGTGTACTGCTTCGCCGAGGACGGCACCCGGCTGTGGAAGCTGGGCACCGGCGGCGGTTCGGCGCTGTCGATGCAGTACCACGACGAGCGGCTCTACCTGGTCACCACCGACGGCACCCTGGTGTGCGTCGACGCGAGTGAGGCGGCCATCGCCGCCGCCCAGCAGGGCACCGTGCCGGTCGCCCAGGACATCAAGCTCGCCGCCGCCCTGCCCACCTACGCCCCCGCCACCACCGTCGCCGCCGTCGACGTGGTGCACGCGGCGCCTGTCGGCTCGGTCGTCGTCGAGTGCGTCCAGGAGTCCGGCCGCACCCGCGTCCGCGTCCTGACCGACGGTTACGAGGAGGGCTGGAACGTGCAGTTCCCGCGCGCCATCCGCGAGCCCGGCGCCCGGTACGTCGTCGAGGCGCTCCACCCGGCCTCCGGCGGCTTCTACCGGGTCCGCGGCGACATCCGGCGGCTGCTGTGAGCGGCGCCTTCGACGCCGCCACCGGCGACGGCCCCCCGCTGCCCGAGGCCGACGCGGAGCAGCGCTCCCGCGAGGTGCGGACCGCTCTCGAAGGGCTGCTCCAGATCCGCCGGCTGACCCACGCCCAGGGCGGCGACCCGGCCGCCCGGCCCGCCGACTGGGAGCTGCGGCAGCCGGTCCGGGCGGTGGCCCTCGCCCTGGAGGCCGCGAGACAGCCGCCGTCCGCGGTCGCCCCCGACGGCACCCGGGTGGCCACCGGCTACCGGGTCACGGCGGGCGATCGCCCCGGCACCGCCGTCGTCGAGTGGCTCGGCCCGCCCGCGACGGGCGCCGCCCACGACGCCGAGGCCGCCCTCGCCGCCTGCGCCGCCGCCCTCGAACGCCTCGGCTGGGACGCCCTCCTCTACCGCGGCCCGCGCCGCCACCGCTACCTGGAGGTCGAGGCGCCGGCCGCTCCCGCGCGCTGACCCGTACCCCCGCTCACACCACCGACCGAAAGCGAACCCATGAACGCCCTGTACGACTTCGCCACGTGGGAACCGCTGCTGAGGCTGCTGCGCGGCCAGCACGCGGAGCGTCTGGCGGCCCCCGGGGGATACGTCTCCGGCTTCGTCCGTCTCGGCGCGTGGAGCGTCCCCTTGCGCCGCGCCCGGACCGCGTGGGGGCGGCGGGAAGGGGGCGTGGACCCGCGGGAGGAGGCCGCGGCGGTGGACCGGGTGCGGCACGCGCTCGGACCCGGCGAGCAGGTGTCCTTCGTCCTGACGGTCGACGCGGACGGGCGGGCCGAACTCCGGCTGTACGGCTCCAGTCCCGCCGTCGAGTCCGGCTACTCGGCCCACCCCGGCACCCTCGTCCTCGTCGAGGGCGCGCTGCCCGAACCCGTCCGCCGACGGCCCGAGACGTACCCGGACGTCCGGCCCGCGCCGACCGCCGACCCGGAGCTGCTCGCCCGCACCCTGCGGGAACGACTGCCCGACGCGACCGGAGCCACCGAGGAGGACCTCGTCCGGACGGAGGAGCGCCTCGGGCTCGCCCTGCCCGAGGAGCTCAAGACGCTCTACCGGGTCACCCGGGCGCGCTCGGCGGACCACGCGGGTGACGACGCGGCGCGGGCGCGCCATGCCGACGCAGTGGACGGTGAACTCCTCGACCTCGACCGTCTCTTCGTCGCCGAGCCGTCGACCCGGAAGGTCTCGTGGGAGCAAGGGGCGGCGGAGGCGGTCCGCACCCCGCCCGACGCGGCCGTACAGGGGCTGATCGGCTCGCCCGGCTGGCTCGTCTTCGCCGGCACGGGCGGCGGCGACGGCATCGCCGTCGACCTCACCCCGGGACCGCGCGGTCACCTCGGGCAGATCGTCCTGCTCGACCACGAACAGGTGATCGGGGCCAGGCTGCTCGCCGACAGCCTCACCGACTTCGTGGTGCGCGGCCGGCGCAAGGAGGACGGGCGACAGCGGCCCGGAGGCGGGGAACCCGCCGTCGCGGACCTTTACACCGGCGGCCCCCGCGGCGTCGAGGCCGTGGCCCACCCCGCGCTCGAAGTGCTGTCGATCGGTGTGGGGCACGGCGTGGCGGTCGGCCTCGCCCCACTCATAGGGCTGCCGCGCCTGCGCACCCTTGAGGCGCGACCCGGCACACTCGCCGACCCGTTGGAGATCACGCGGCTGACGCACCTGGAGTATCTGCGGCTCGGGCCGGACGACTGGCGCGTCCTGCTGGACGCGGGCGCCGTCCCGCGCACCCTGTCCGCCGCGTCCGTCGATTCCCGGGCCGGCCGGGACCCGCGCCCGATGCTGGATCTCGCCGACGAACTGCTCGCACTGTTCGGCCGGCCCGGGATACCGAGGACGGTCGTCACCGGCGACCTGGGACCCGGGCCCGCGCGGCGCGGTGTGTGACGGCCGCGGCGCCGTGAGCGCGGTGGCGGTCAGGCGATCGAGGCGGAGACGACCGCCGAGACGGCGAGGTTGACGGAGGCCGTCACCCACACCGCCGGGTGCGGCTCGGGGTCGACCAGCGTCGCGCCGAGCTTGCCCGGGGTGACCAGGTCGACCACGAAGAAGGCGACGGCCATCATGACCAGGCCGAGCAGGCCGAACGCGGCCGTGGAGACGAGGCCCTTGGCGAAGTCGTCATAGGTCGTCCAGATCGCGGTGAAGACGATGCCGCCTATGCCGAGCAGCGCGGAGCTGAGCAGGATCGCGGCGTTGCGGTTGCGGTCCTCCCAGATCTGGCGGCCGAGCTTGCCGGGCGTGAGGAGGTCGATCAGGACGATGCCGAGGATGAGCAGGACGACGCCGAGGGCGCCGTAGGCCGCGGTCCGGCCAAGGCCGTTGACGATGTCGTTCATGGGATGCCGGCTCCGGAGGGGAGAGATCGCGAAGGATCGTGGTCAGGGACCGGCAGAATGTAACGCAGTACCAGGAGGCCCCGGCAGGAGGCCCGTGGAACCCGGATGTTCCGGGTACATCGGCTGCCCCGGCGGACAGCCGGACGCCCCGGAAGGGAAGCGGCGGTGAGGCGCGCTTCCTCTCCGGGGCGTTCGTGTGTCCGTGTGTCCGTGTGCGGTGGTGGCACGGCGCAGGGGTGCGGCGCCTCGCGTACGCGGGTCCGCGACGGGCGGCGTCAGGCGCCCCGCGGGATGTGCTTGGCGCGGGAACGCACCTGGAACGCCGTCACGATCTCGATCAGACCGACCGCGATCAGCCAGGCGCCCGCCAGCACGGCCAGGACCGCCGCCGACTCCAGCGGCGAGACGATGAGGACGACGCCGGCGAACGTGCTGATCACACCCAGGAAGATCTGCCAGCCGCGGGCCGGCATCCCCGGGTCGGAGATCGCCGCCACCATCTGTGTGATGCCGTGGAACAGCCAGCCGATCCCGATCCACAAGGCGAGCAGCAGGATCGACTGCATCGCGCCCTTGAAGCAGAACAGGCCGAGCAGGATCGACAGGGCGCCGCTGATGAAGGCCATCACCCGCAGGGAGGTCCTGCCGTGGGTGCCGAACGCGGCGATCAGATGCAGGACACCGCTCACCAGCAGGTACAGGCCGAACAGGACGCCGGCCACGACCAGCGAGTGCCCCGGCCACACCAGGACGAGAATGCCCAGGACCAGCGCGGCCAGACCGGCGAACAGCATGGCCTGCCAGGCCCAGTGGGCCAGCCTGCCGAGCGGCCCCGGCGGCAGACCGTTCCCTCCGCCGTCCCCCGGACGCTCGTACGGCGCGTGTGCATACGTGTCTGTCATGGCGGTCGCTCCGCTTCTCATCTGCTGTTGTCCCGCTGGCGGCCGACCCGGCCCGGCGGGCCGTCAGCCGCGTTCTTACTAAAGCAATACCTGACGAACACCGCAAAAGATGACCTATTCGGACGAGTACCGCGAGGGGATCGGTCGCCGGGGCGCGCAGAGTGGAGAACGGCCGCGCCCTGCGGCCCCGCACCTCCGCGGCCCCGCACCCCCGCGGCCCCTCACCCCACCCCGTACCGCACCTGCGGGGCACTCGCCCCCATGGCACCCGCCCTCCACCCCACCGGGAGTCCCCATGACCACGCTCAGCCGCCGAGACCTCGGACTGCTCGCGCTCCGCGTCGGCACCGGCGCCGTCCTCGTCGCGCACGGCGCCCAGAAGCTCTTCGGCTGTTTCGGGGGCGGCGGCGTCGAGGGGACGACGCAGGCCATGGAGGCCATGGGCTTCTCACCCGCCCGGGAGAGCGCCATCGCCGCCGGGCTCGGCGAGGCCGGAGGCGGCGCCCTGCTCGCCCTGGGGCTCGCCACGCCGGCGGCCGGCGCCGCCGCGGCGGGCGCCATGGCCGGGGCGGTCGCGGTGCACTACCCGGCGGGCTTCTTCGCCATGCAGGGCGGCTACGAGTACCCCGCGTTCCTCGGGTTCACCTCAGCGGCCATCGGTCTCGCCGGGGCCGGCCGGTACTCCCTGGACCACGCCACCGGACACGTCCTCGACCGGCCCTGGGTGGTCGTCACCGCCTTCGTCGGCGCCGCGCTCGCCGCCGCGGCCGTCGTCGGCCGCCGCGCCGACGCCCTGGCGGGGGCCGGGTCCGAGGGCGGGGACGCGTCCGGGGCTTCGGGCGCCGATTCCGCGGCGCGGTCCGGCGAGCCGGGGGAGTGACGCCGTGAAGGCGATGGCCCTGCCCGAGTACGGCGGCCCCGACACCCTCGTCCCCATGGAACTGGCCGAGCCGAAGGTCGCCCCCGGCGAGGTCCTGGTGCGGGTGGAGGCCGCCGGGGTGAACCCCGTCGACTGGAAGTTGGCCGGCGGCGGACTCGACCCCCTGATGGTGACCCACTTCCCGCTGATCCCCGGCTGGGACGTCGCCGGGGTCGTCGAGCGCAACGGCCTCGACTCGCCCGAGTTCGCCCCCGGCGACGAGGTGTTCGCCTACATCCGCAAGGACAGCGCCGAGTGCGGCGGGTACGCGGAGCACGTCGCCGTCCCGATCAGGATGCTCGCCCGCAAGCCGCGCACGCTGGACTGGGCGCAGACCGCGGGCCTGCCGCTCGCCGGACTCACCGCGCTCCAGTCCGCCGACCGGGTCCGGGCCACCGCCGGCGACACCGTGCTCGTGCACGCCGCGGCCGGGGGAGTGGGCTCCCTCGCCACCCAGATCCTGGTCGCCCGCGGCGCCCGCGTCCTCGGTACCGCGAGCCCCGCCAACCACGACTTCCTGCGGGGCCTCGGCGCCGAACCCGTCGCGTACGGGCCGGGGCTCGCCGACCGGGTCCGGGCCCTCGCCCCCGACGGGGTGGACGCCGCGCTCGACTACGTCGGCGGTGAATCCGTCGACGTCTCCGTGGAGGTGCTGCGCTCCCCGGAACGGCTCGCCTCCGTCGCCGACCCGCGGGCCGCCGACGTGGGCGGCCACTATGTGTGGGTACGGCCCGACGGCGCCGGCCTGTCGGCCCTGGCCGAACTCGCCGACGCGGGCCGGCTCACCGTCGTCGTCGACCGGGTCCTGCCGCTCGCCGACGCCCCGGAGGCCTGGCGGCTGAACGCGCGGGGGCACACCCGGGGCAAGCTGGTCCTGGCCGTCGGCGACGCGGCGCGCGCGGCGGAGACGCCGTGACCGCTCCGGCCGGCGGCCCCGGCGGCCCCGGCGGCCCCGGTCGCGCCGGTCGTCGTACGCGCGTGCGTGCCCGGTCCGGTGTCCGCATCCTGAATACTGGACCGGGAAGATCCGGAGCCGATCCGGTGCTGGCACTGGTGCGGACACTTTTGCGGGCACGCCACGAGGGAAGGGACCGCTGCCGGTCATGAAGATCGATCTCACGGACACCAGCTCCAGCAAGATCAACAAGGCGATCCTGGAGGCCAGGCGGGCGGTCGGCACGCCCGCCGTCGGCATGGTCCTCACCCTCGTGATCGTGACCGACGAGGAGAACGCCTACGACTCCGTGCGCGCCGCCAACGAGGCCTCCCGCGAGCATCCGTCCCGCACCCTCGTCGTCGTCAAGCGGCACGCCCGTTTCCCGCGCGAGCGCCACTCGGCCCGCCTCGACGCCGAGGTCCGGATCGGCACGGACGCGGGCTCGGGCGAGACCGTGCTGCTCCGGATGCGCGGCGACATCACCCGCCGCGCCGACTCCGTCGTCCTGCCGCTGCTCCTGCCGGACGCGCCCGTCGTCGTGTGGTGGCCGGTCGACGCCCCCGAGGTGCCGTCCCGCGATCCGCTCGGCGCGCTCGCCCAGCGCCGTATCACCGACTCGTACGCCGTGGAGAACCCGATCGCGGCGCTCGACGCCCGCGCCGCCTCGTACGCGCCCGGCGACACCGACCTCGCCTGGACCCGGCTCACCCCCTGGCGGTCGCTGCTCGCCGCCGCCCTCGACCAGGCCCGGGCGACGGTGACCTCGGCCGCCGTCGAGAGCGAAGCGGACAACCCCAGTGCCGAACTGCTCGCCCGCTGGTTCGGCCGGCGGCTGAACGTGCCGGTGGAGCGGGTCGTCACGGACGGCCCCGTCGTCACCGCCGTCCGCATGGGCACCCCCGACGGCGAGATCGTCATCGACCGCCCCGAGGGCCCGGTCGCCCATCTCTCCATCCCCGGCCAGCCCCACCGCGTCATGGCCCTCAAGGTCCGCACCACCGCCGAACTCATCGCCGAGGAACTGCGCCGGCTCGACCCGGACGAGGCGTACGAGTCGGCGCTGCGGTACGAGGGTTAGGGCCTTTCTTTTGGATCTTGCTGGGCTCGCGTGCCCCGGCACGCGCGCTCGCCGCGTTGTCGTCGGTCGCCAACTCCCCCGTAGCCCTTCGGGCACGGGAGGTACCCCCACCGCGTTGTCTCCCTCCTCCGCCTTGCGATCACACGCACCGGACCCCGCTCCCTGCTCCAGCCTGAGCCAAAGAAAGGCCCTAGGGGCTCGCCGCCCGCACGGAAGCTCCCGCTTCGTCCGGCACGCCGAAGCGGCCGAAGGCGCGGGGTTCCCTCCCGGCCGGCCGTACGGTGGTCGCGCGCGGCGTCGCGCCGCGTGCAACGACCGTTCACCGGGGGGAAGTCCACCATGTCCAGGATCCTCGTCGCCGCGACACCCGTGTCCGGCCACCACGCCCCGCTGCTGCGTATCGCGAGCCATCTGTCCGGGGCCGGACACGAGGTGCTGTACGTCGGCGGGGCGCGCTTCGCCGACGAAGTCCGCGCGGCCGGGCCGGAGTTCCTGCCGCTGCCCGCCGAAGCGGACTACGACGACCGCGACTTCGGGGCGCACTTCCCCGAGCGCGAGCGGATCCCGGCCGGTCCGGCGCGGCTCATGTGGGACGTCATGCACGTCTTCGGTGATCCCCTCGCCGCCCAGTGCCGGGCCCTCAAGGACGCGCTCGCCGGCTTCCCGGCTACGGTCCTGATCCACGACAACCTCTTCCTCGGCGGTCTCGCGCTCGCCCTCGGCGAGGAAGCGGACCGGCGGCCCGCCGTGTTCAGCGTCGGGATCACCCCGCTCGTCTCGGAGAGCCGGGACACCGCGCCCCGCGGGTCCGGCCTGCTGCCGCCCGTCGACGACGCCGAGCGCGAGCGGTACGCGGCCATGGCCGCCCGCCGGGACGAGCAGCGCAAGCCCCTCGTCGACCATCTGCGCGACTGCTTCGCCGCCGCCGGGGCCGTCCTGCCCGACGGGCCGCTCGGCCGGGTGTTCACCGAGGCCGCCGACGTGTTCGTGCAGCTGACCGTGCCCGGCTTCGAGTACCCGCACAGCGACCAGCCGGCCAACATCCGCTTCGTCGGCGCCATCCCGATCCCGGCGGGCGACGGCCGGGCGCTGCCGGACTGGTGGCCCGAGCTGGTGCGCGCCCGCGAGGAGGGCCGGCGGATCGTCGTCGCCACCCAGGGCACGCTCGTCAATCACGACCTGACCACCCTGGTCGTCCCCACCCTCCGGGCCCTCGCCGACCGCGACGACGTCTTCGTCGTCGCCGCCACCGGCCGCCCGGACGCGGCCGGCCGGGTCGCCGCCGCACTGCCCGACCTCCCCGGCAACGCCGTCGTCGCGGGCTTCGTCCCGTTCGCCGAACTCCTCCCGTACGCCGACCTGTTGGTCACCAATGGCGGCTACGGCGGCACCCAGGCGGCGCTGGCGCACGGGGTCCCGCTCGTCGTCGGCGGTGACACCGAGGACAAACCGGAGGTCGCCGCCCGCGTCGAGTGGACCGGCACCGGCGTCAACCTCCGTACCGCCACCCCGACCGACGAGGAACTCCGCGCGGCCGTGGACGCCGTCCTCGGCGCCCCCGCCCACCGCGAGCGCGCCGCCCGGCTCGCCCGTCAGTACGCGGCCCACGACGCGCTCGCCGCCATCGACCGGCTGGCCCGCGAGGCCACGGCCGCCGCCGGCGCCCGCTGATCGGAACACCGCGGGCCCCGGCGTCCGGAGGCGTGGCGGCGCTCGGGCTCGCGGCCCCGTATATCCGGCCAAGCCGCCCTACCGCATGGCCGAGAATCGACGCTCCTCTCCCTGCGGCTTGATCCCACCCGCCGCACCGGCGAGGATCGGCGGACCACCACCTGACGCCGCGTGACACCGACGCACGCGCCGCACCTGCCGAAACGGGGGAACATGAAGCCTCGCCTGGTCTTCGTCCACGGCATCGGCGGCCCCCGGGACGCCGCCGCCGACCTGGACGAATGGCTGCGAGCGGTCGCCGCGGGCGCCCGCGACTCCGGCCACGGCGCCCACGTCTCCGCGCTCACCGGCGGCCGGGCGGCCGACGCCCGCTTCGCCTACTACGGCGACCTGTTCCGTACCGCCGGAGCGCAAGGCGGACCGGCGGGCGGACCGGCCACCGCCGGGGACCAGGACGACGAACTCCTTGCCGCACTCCTCCTGGAGGCCGTCGACGCCCGCCTCGCCGACCCGGAGGTGTCCGCCGCCGAGGCCCCCGCCCTGCGCCACGCCCGCACCCGCCTCGAACCGCCCGCCGGCGCCCAGGGCGCGGGCGCGCCCGCCCGGCGCGTCGTCGGCGCCGTCACCAGCCTGCTCGCCGTCCCCGGACTGCGTACCGCCGGCGGCTGGCTCAGCGCCCGCGCCACCGCCGGCATGCTCGGCCAGGTCGCCCGCTACCTCAACCGCGCCGAGTCCGACGGCACCGGCACCCTCGACCAGCGCATCCGGGCCCGCGTCGCCGAGAGCCTCGATCCCGACGGCCCCAACATCGTCGTCGCCCACTCCCTCGGCACCGTCGTCGCCCTGGAGACCCTGCACGAACACCCCGCCGACGTGCCGCTGTTCGTCACCCTCGGCTCCCCCCTCGGCATCCGCACCGCCGTCCACCCCCGGGTCCGTCCGCACCCCGTCGGCACCCCGGCGTCCGTCGGCCGCTGGCTCAACTTCTGGGACCGGGACGACATCGTCGCCGCCCGCCCTCTCCTGGAGGACTTCGTCCGCCCGAACGCCGGCTCCGTCGTCCCGTGCAGCCGCCGCGTCGACTCCGACGGCGCCTGGGTGCACCCGGCCGCCAAGTACCTGGCCCAGCCCGCCGTCGCCGGTCCGCTCGTCGAAGCGCTCACCACCCACGCGGGGCGATGACCGGACCACGCCATCTGCTCGTGATCGGGGCCCAGTGCCCGGGCCTCGGCCTGCTCGACGCCCTCGAAGAGGCCACCCACGCCCTCCACGACACCCTCACCACTCCCTGGGCCGGTGCCTGCGCACCGGGCCCGGCTCCCGGCCCCACCCTCCTGTACGGCCGTGAACTCACCCGCCAGGACGTCGAGTCGGCCGTCCGCGCCGCCGGCCGGGCAGCCGCCGAGGCGGGCGCGGTCCTCGTCCTCGCCTTCCTCGGCCACGGCATGGCCGCCGGCACCGAGCTGTACTTCATGGCCGGCGACTCCCAGGCCGAACAGCCCCTCACCGCCGTCAACCTCAGCGCCCTGCTCGGCGACCTCGCCGACACCCCGGGACTCGACGGCCTCGTCGCCCTCGTCGACACCTGCCACGCCGGCCACGCGGTGCCCGACCTGTCCTCGCTCGCCGCCGGCATCCGGCGCGGCGAGACCCGGCTCAGCCTCCTCATGGGCGCCGCCGCCGACGAGGAGGCGTACGCGCTCCGCTTCAGCACCACCGTCGCCAAGGTGCTGCGGGACGGGGTCGCCGACGCGGGCGAGGCCCTGACCGGCGAGACCGTCGTCCACGCCGTACGCGCCGACGGCGGCGCCGCCGGGCAGGCCGTCCAGCACGCCGCGTACGACGGAGCCCAGTTCGCCCCCGGCCCGCTGTGGCTCGCCCGCAACGCCCGGCACACCGCCGCCCGCCCCGGTGCCCCGCTCGGACCCGTCGGGCGCGCCGCCCTCGACCAGGCCCTCGCCCCGCTCGGCGGCGCCCCGGACCCCGAAGGCCCCACCCGCCCCGAGGACTTCACCGCCCTGCGCGAGCGCGCCGGCCGGCTGCCCGCCGCCGAACGCGACTGGGCGTACGGCGTACTCGACAACCTGCGCGACGCGGCCCGCACCGTGCACCTGCTCACCGCCTGGCCCGGCCAGGCACTCACCAGCCCGCTGCTGCGCCGCACCCTCGTCGCCTCCGTGACCACCGTCGAGGGCGCCGCGCCCGTCGACCTGCCCGAGACCACCGGCGCCGAACTGCTCCGCGACATCGTCGAACACCTGCTGCTGCGCGCCCCGCGCGCCCGCGGCGGCCGCACCGCGCCGCTCGCCGCCTTCCTCGCCCACCTCGCCCGCTGCACCGGCGTCGACCCGCACCACACCGACCTGCGGGCCTGGGCCAAGGAGACCGGCGCCGTCATCGACCTCAACGACGCCTTCGCCACCCTCACCGCGCGCACCGAGGAGATGCGACTGCGGCTCGTCGTCAGCCTGCACGCCGCCGTCGGCGACGAATGGCCCGAATCGCTCGCCGCCTGGCTGCTCGACGGCGGCGAGGTGCGCCGGCACGAGGAGTTCGCGTGCCCCGCCCAGGACCGGGCCGGCACCGAACGCGCCCTCGGCACCGTCCTGCGCTGGGCGGCGACCCACGCCCGTGCCCTCGGCACCCCCCTGCGACGGGTGGAGATCGCCGCTCCCGCCCCGCTGCTCGCCACCTGGCGCCCCGAGGAGACCCACGTCGGCATGCGCCTCGGCGCCCGCTACGACGTCGTGCTGCGCTGGAGCGACCGGATCCATCCGCCGGATCATCTGTGGTGGATCAACGACCAGGCCCGCGACACCCTCAAGGCCATCGAGGAGAGCGCCGACGGCGACCGCGTCGACTGGTTCGGGGAGGCCGACACCCGCCGGGTGTCCGAACTGCGCGAGCGGCTCGAGAACGCTCCCCGTACCCGCGCCGCGGCCCTCGCCCACCGGCCCGCCCAGCTCGCGGAATTCGTGGCGACGCTGCTCTCCTCCTCGCCGATCGTGCTGTGGCCCGACGACCGGCCCGACTCCCCGGCGGACCCGGCCACGGATCCGGCCGCAGGGCCTGTGAACGGGGCCGGGTCCGGGTCCGTACCCGATCACGTGCGACGCTGCGTCGACACCCACTGGCACCAACTGCCGGGCGCGTTCATCCACGCCTACCGCAGCCGATGGAGCCAGGCCGCCGACCCGGCGGCGGCCGGCACGAACGGCTCGCACCATCTCGCCCGGCTGCGGACCGTCTGGGACGGCCCCGAATGGCTGGACTTCTGCACCTGGTTCGACAGCGAGCACATCGGAAGGGACCCCTTCGCCAGCGAAGGGTGCCCGACGGAGGGGGAACAACCCGCATGACCTGGCAGCCCTACTACGCCGGCCACGGCACCCCGCCCGACCGACCCGAGGACCGCGTCGTCCTTCCGCCCGCCCCGCCGTGGCGCGAGTTCCCGCGGCGCTCCCTGCACCGGCAGTTCGTGCCCCCGCAGGGCCTGGTCGAGGCCGTCAACGCCGCGCTCGCCCTGCGCCGTCCGCTGCTCGTCACCGGACCGGCCGGCTCCGGCAAGTCCACCGTGATCGAACAGGTCGCCGCCGAACTCGCCCTCGGCACCGTGCTGCGCTGGCACATCACCTCCCGCAGCAGCCTCGCCGACGCCCTCTACCGCTACGACGCCCTCGGCCGCATCCACGCCCAGCGCCTCCAGACTCCCTCCGGCGCCCCCGCGGGCGGCGACGACATCGCGCCCTTCCTCCGCATGGGCCCGCTCGGCACCGCCCTCCTGCCCACCGATCGGCCCCGCGCCCTGCTCATCGACGAGATCGACAAGAGCGACCTCGACCTGCCCAGCGACCTCCTCGACGTCCTCGAACGCGGCGAGTTCGAGATCCCCGAACTCGCCCGCTACGGAACGGACTCCGTGGCGGTACGGGAATGGCAGGGCGACGAGCACCACGAGATCCGGCGCGGCCGGGTGCAGTGCACCGAGTTCCCGTTCATCGTCATGACCAGCAACGGCGAACGCGACTTCCCCGCCGCCTTCCTGCGCCGCTGCGTCCGCTTCACCATGCCCCTGCCCACCCCCGAGACCCTGCTGCGGGTCGTCGAGGCCCACATGGGGGCCGGTGCCGCCGGCACCGACACCGTCGGCCGGCTCGTCACCACCTTCCTGGAGCGACTGAGCGCGGGCGAGAGCCTCGCCGTCGACCAGCTCCTCAACGCCGTCCACCTCCTCGCCGGGACCGACGTCCCCGACGAGGCCCGCCGCCAGGCCGTCGAGGACCTGATCCTGCGCGAGCTGTCCCATGCCTGAACCGCTGCCGCGGCTGCTCTCCGCCCTGCGCGCCGCCGTCCCCGAACTGGACGGCACCGCGCTGGCGGAGGCGCTGTGGCTCGCCGCCCACATGGGCGGTGACAGCGATACGGAGGACGGTGTACGGGACGGAGCCCGGCCCGGCGCGGAGGAGCGGGTCCCGGGCGCCGAGCCCGAACACCCCGACGGCCCCGCGCCCGAGACCGCCCCCGTCGACCGCCCGGACCGGAACCGGCCGTCGCGCCCCGACGGCGCCCCGAGCGGGGACGGCTCCTCCACCCGGCCGCTGCACGAACGGCTCCCCGGCAGCGCCGCCGCCCTGCGCGGCCACGCCGTCGCCGCACCCCAGGGCACCGGACTGCCCCGCGCCCTGGAACTCACCCGCGCCCTGCGCCCCTGGAAACGCCGCTGGCCCCAGGGGCACCGGCACGAACTCGACACCGACGCCACCGTCGAGGGCTACGCCCGCAGCGGCGAACTCATCCCGGTGTTCAAGCCCGCGCCCGAACGCTGGTTCGACCTCGTCCTGGTCGTCGACCGTTCCCCCGGCATGCGGGTGTGGAACGAGACCGTCACCGAGTTCGCCGCCGTCCTCGACCGGCTCGGCGCCTTCCGTACGCTCCAGACCGCCGACCTCACCTTCGACGCGGCCGGCGCCCCCCGCGCCCCGGGCGCGCTGCGCTCCGCCGACGGCCGCCGACTGGTCGTCGTGGTCTCCGACTGCATGGCCGACGCCTGGCGCCGGCCCGACGTCTGGCACCTGTTGCGCGACTGGGCCGGGACCCACCCCACCGCCGTCCTCAACCCGCTGCCCACCAAACTGTGGCGGCGCGGCGGCCTCGACCTGCCCACCACCCGCTTCACCCCAGCCGCGCCCGGCAGCCCGCGCAACCGCGTACCCGTGACCCCGCCGGCGCTGGCCGGGGTCGGGGCCGGGACGGGAGCGGCAGACGGGGAGGGCGCGTGGCTGCCCGTCCCCGTCCTGTCCCTCACCCCGCACTCGCTGGGCCGCTGGTCGCGCTCCCTGATGCGCGGCGACCCGGACGGCTGCACCGCCGTCCTCGTCCCGCCCACCGGCCGCACCGTCACCGACCGCGCCCCCACCGGAGCCGTCCGGCAGCGCGCCCGGCCGCTGCCCCCGGCCGAACGCGTCCGCCGCTTCCTGCGCACGGCGTCGCCGCGCGCTGCCCGCCTCGCCGTGCTCTGCGCGCCCTTCGACCGGATCAGCCTGCGGCTGCTCCACCTCGTGCGCGAGAAACTGGTGCCGGAGGCCGGAATCGCGGACATCGCCGAAGTCGTCACCAGCGGCGTCTTCCAGGTCGTGCAGGACGGCACGACCGTCGAACTGGTACTGCCGCCCGACATCCAGGAGGCGCTGCGCGCCCACCTGCCCGCCGACCGGGTCTGGGCGCTCCACCAGGCCCTCGACCAGCACCTCGCCCACCGCGGCACCGGCCGCGCCGGACTGCCCTCGGTCGCCCGTGACGACGCCGGCCCGCTCGAACTCGCGGCGGAACGCGAGGCGTTCGCGCGTGCCTCGCGCCGGACGCTGGAACTGCTGGGTCTGGCGGAGCCGGAGGACGAGGAGGGGGTGACCTCGGAACCGGGGGAGCCCGAGGACGATCCGGACCTGCCGCCGCTGCCGGAACACTACGTCGGTCAAAGGGAGTTGGAAGAAGCCGTCGCCGACCGGCTGACCGGGGGCCGTCACGTCGTGGGCGTCACCTCCGCCGACGGGACCGCCGGCATCGGCCGGACCACGCTGGCTCTGAAGGTGGCCCGCTCCGTGCGCGACCGCTTCCCCGACGGGGTGGTCTTCCTTCCCTTCCACGGCTCGACGTCCTCCCCGCTCCCGGTGGACGCCGTGATGGACCGGCTGCTGCGCCGACTCGGCCTGTCCGACGAGGACTTCCCCCGGCACTACACCGAACCCGGCGTCCTGGCCGAGGCATTGCGAGCGGCCCTGCGCGGGCGTCGGGTCCTGCTGGTCCTGGACGACCTGCCGTCGGACGCCCTCGCCCACGCCTTCACGCGTGTACCCCCCCAGGGGTGTGCCGTGCTGATCACCCACCCGCACCCCGGAGACGGCCCGCCGGATGTGCCGGGGTTCCTCCCGGACGTGGTCTCCGGCGACGACGCGGTCCGCCTGTTCGCCGCGGCCGGGGCGCCCCACCCCGAGACCCTCGCACACGGCCCGTGGTGGCCGGCCACCCTGCGCGTCCTCGGCGCGGCGGCCGCCTCGGCCGGCCCGGTGACCGCCGCGAAGGTCGTCCGGATCGTCGCCGAGGTGGCCGAAGAGGACATGCCCCTGTCTCCACGTGAGGCGGTGCGCCACTGGCTCGACGGCCTCGACGAGGGCCGCGGCGCCACCCTCGTCCGGCTGGCGATGGTGACGACGGCCGAGTTCACGGCGGAGGAGGCCGAGGCGGCCCTCGACTGCGCGCCGAGTGCCGCCGTCGGACAGCTCGAGACTCTCGTCCGCGACGGACTCCTGCGACGGCACGGCCCCGGACGGTACGTGCTCCCGAACGCGGTCAGGAGCGAGGTGGTGCGAACCCCCGCGTACGAGACGCCGAACGTCTTCGCCCTGGACCGGATCGACACCTTCCACCGAGGTGCCGCCGCCGCCTTCCACCAGGTCCGTCATCCCGGCAGCCGGCTGGCCGAACGCCTGGGTGTCGTCCCCGGGGCCGCGCCCCACCCCGAGGTGTGGGTGCGCAACGCGCTGAACCATTCGCACGGGGGCGCGGAGATGCTGCTCCTGCTCCAGGACGCGGGCGCGACGCCGGCGTACCGGGCGGCGTTCGCCGCGGCCGCCCGTCGGTGGATGAGACGCGGCCTGAAGTTCGAAGGCCCCGTGCTCGGCCGCGCCGCCCTCGCTCTCGCCCACGCCCAGCACGCCCTCGGACAGCACGAGGAAGCCTGGGCGACCCTGCACGAGGTCGGTCCGGACCGGTTGCGGGAGGACGACGCGACCTTCCCCGACGCCGCCCTGCTCCTCGCCCGGATCGCGCTCGACCGCCGGTCCGTGGACGGGATACGCGCCGCCGTCTCCTGGGCCGTGACCGCCTGGGACGTCGGCGAGGTGCGATCCCCGGAGATGGGCGAGGTCCTGGAGCGCCTCGAAAAGGCGTTGACCGCGAGCGACGAGCACCAGGAACTCATCTGGATCCAGGAGCGGTTGGTCGGATACGCCGAGGATCCGGCGCTCCCGTCGGGAGGGACGGCGCGGCTCCGTCTCGCCGCGACGCTGCTCCGCAACGGCCGCGCCCGGGAGGTCGAGAACCTGCTGAGCCCGGTCCTGGGCACGCTCTCCCCGGCCGACCGCGCCGAAGCCGACCGGCTGATCCGAGCCGCCGCCGCCCCCGCCCGTATCCTCGTCGCGCTCCAGGACCGGTCGGACGCCCCCCGCGCGGCGCGCGTCCTCGCCAACCTGCCTGCCGTCGGGCATGGCCGCTTCGCCAGCCATGTCTTCGACGACTGCGTGCTGCTGCTCGTCGACGGCACCGTGCCCGTCGCCCCGCTGCTCCAGGAACTCGTCGAGTGGCTGCCCGCGACCCGCATCGCGGTGCACCGGGGGCCGGTGCGCGCGGTGCCCGTCGCCGACGACGCCGTCACGTACACACGGACGATGCTGCGGTCCGCCGAATTCGTCCGGACCTCGGAGAACTACCCCGACGACACGACCCTGTGCGTCTCCCCGGAGGTCCACGAGACGCTGACGCACGACACGGCCGACTCCGAACTGGCCCTGCGCTTCGCCCCGCGCGAGGTCCGCACCGAGGACGGCGCGACGGTGTGCGTGATCCTCACCCCGCGGGTCGATCTGGCCGCCTGGGACCCCGAACTCCTGGCTCTCGCCCGCGTGTTCACCGAGCTGGACCCCGACGGGTCGCGCCTGGCCGGGACGCTGCGCGCGGCCCTGGACGCCGAGCTGGGACGCGCCGGATTCGCCCACGCGAGCGTCGCGGAGACCGAACCCGCCGGACGTGGAGGGGTGAGCGGAGAGCTGGCGAAACGGCTGAGCCAGCAGACCTTCCCCTTCCGCCTCGGCCAGGCCGCCGCCCTGGCCTGGGAACGCCCCGGCCGCGCCGTACCCCTGGACGTCGACGTGAGCCCGCACGGCCCGCGCATGATCCCCGACGGGTACGAGAGCGGCCGGCTCCGCCTGCTCGTGTACGCCGACGACGCGCGGTCCCGCTGGTCGGCGGGGCTCATCCGGGGCGGCGGGTCCCGGCCCTGGTTCGGCAGCGTGCTGTGGCTGCACCGCGACCTGCCGCTCCCCGAGAACGTCCTCCTCGGCCTGCCCGCCGGGGAACGCGAGGCCGTCCTCGCCCCGGCGGACGCCGTCGCCCGCGTCGCGGAGTTCTTCCGCCTGGTACGCGGGAGCGTCGTGCAGAGCGCCGCGCTGCGCCCGCTGATCGGCGAGCGCGACTGGGAGCGGTCCCGCGAGCGGATCGTGCGGCTCGCGGGCGGCGTGCTGCGTGCGGAGGGTCTGCTGCTGCTGGCCGGCAACGCGCGGGGCCGGGCGATGGCCGAGGCGCTGCGGGTGCCCGTTCCGGCCGGCGACGCGTATCTCTGCGTACCGCTCGTGCGGCGGACCGACGCGCACGCCGCCCGGCCCGCCGTCACCGTCGACGACCTCACCTGGGTCGTCGCGGACGGCGGCGACGAACTCGCGCCGCTGCCCACGGGGTTCCCCAGCCTGCGCACCCGCTGAGCCCCGGGCCGGGGCGCGGGGAAAAAGGGCGGCGCGGCTCCGGTTAGCATCGGCGTCCTCGCCGCCGACCCCTGGAGTTCCGCGCCATGTCATCCCCGCGTATCGGAGTCGTCATCGTGACGATGGGAAACCGCCCGAAGGAGCTGGCGGCGCTGCTCGCCTCGGTGGAGCGGCAGGACGTGCCGGCGGCCCGGGTGGTGCTGGTCGGCAACGCGACCCCGCTCACCGACGTGGACGTGGCACCCGGCGTGACCAAGGTGCCGCTGCCCGAGAACCTGGGCTGCCCGGGCGGGCGCAACGTCGGTCTCGCGATGCTGCGCGACTCCGGGGACGTCGACGTCGTCGTGGAACTCGACGACGACGGTCTGCTCATCCACACGGACGTCTTCCGCACGGTCCGGAAGCTGTTCGCGGCCGACCCGCGGCTCGGCATCGTCGGCTTCCGGGTCGCCGACGAGCACGGGCACACCGAGCGGCGCTGGGTGCCCCGGCTGCGCGCCGACGACCCGATGCGCGGCGGCCCGGTGACCGCGTTCCTCGGCGGCGGACACGCCTTCTCCCTGCCGATGCTCCGGGAGACCGGACTGTGGCCCGCGGAGTTCTTCTTCACCCACGAGGAGTCCGACCTGGCCTGGCGCGCGCTCGACGCGGGCTGGACGATCCTGTACGAGCCCGGGCTCGTCCTCCAGCACCCGCGGACGTCCCCGGCCCGGCACGCGGTCTACTACCGCAACACGGCCCGCAACCGTGTCTGGCTGGCCCGGCGCCGTCTTCCCGTCCCGCTGGTCCCCGTCTACCTGGGCGTGTGGATCCTGCTCGCCATGGCGCGCATGCGGTCGCTGGGCGGCCTCACGGCGTGGTGGGGCGGATTCGCCGAAGGCGTGCGGAAGCCCTGTGGCCCCCGCCGGGCCATGCGCTGGCGCACGGTGTGGCGGATGACCCGGCTGGGTCGCCCGCCGATCCTCTGACCCGCGGACCGAGCCCCGTCCCGGATGCCTCCGGGCTGTCGCGCCGCCGCCCGGAGGGGGGGATACCGGACGGCGGCTTGTGGGGTGCGCACACCCAACGGAGCGCGTGCCCCACCCGGCCCGATTCATACGCTCCGATTCCCGCCCGCGTTCCCCCACGACAGGGCCAAGACGGTGAACCGGTGAATTAACGGGCGCGTCGCCGCCCGGTGCCGGAGCTGCCGACGGCCACGGCGGAAGGATCGCCGTACGGCCTTCACAGCGACACACACCGGGGTGCACGACGACATGTGGCGGGACAACACGGCTGCGCAAGCCCCAGCGACGACAGGGCCCCCCGAAGCCGACACGGACCCGGAGGCGGCGGCCCGGCCCGGGACGGCCACCGAGCGGCGGACGCGCTCGGGGGGCCGGCTCCTGCGGATCCTCACCACCACCGACCACAAAGTGGTGGGCTACCTCTACATGGTCACCGCGTTCGCGTTCTTCCTCTTCGCCGGCCTGCTGGCGATGGTGATGCGCGGCGAACTCGCCCGCCCCGGACTCCAGCTGGTCAGCGCCGAGCAGTACAACCAGCTCTTCACCGTCCACGGCACGGTGATGATGCTGCTCTTCGCCACCCCCATGTTCGCGGGCTTCGCCAACGCCGTCATGCCGCTCCAGATCGGCGCCCCGGACGTCGCCTTCCCGCGTCTCAACGCCCTCAGCTACTGGCTCTTCCTGTTCGGCGGGCTGCTGGTGGTCTCCGGCTTCCTGCTGCCCGGCGGCGCCGCCTCCTTCGGCTGGTTCGCCTACGCGCCGCTCAACAACGCCGTCTTCTCGCCGGGCGCGGGCGGCGACCTGTGGGCCCTGGGCCTGGTCCTGGCCGGCGTCGGCACCACCCTGACCGCCGTCAACTTCATCACCACGGTCATGTGCCTGCGCGCCCCCGGAATGACCATGTTCCGGATGCCGATCTTCACCTGGAACGTGCTCCTGACCTCGGTCCTCGCCCTGCTCGCCTTCCCCGTCTTCACCGCGGCCCTGCTCGCCCTCGTGGCCGAACGCAGACTCGGCGCCCACGTCTACGACTCGGCCGTCGGCGGCGCGCTGCTGTGGCAGCACCTCTTCTGGTTCTTCGGTCATCCCGAGGTCTACATCGTCGCGCTGCCGTTCTTCGGGATCATCTCGGAGATCATCCCGGTCTTCAGCCGCAAGCCCCTGTTCGGCTATCTCGGCATGGTGGGGGCCACCATCGGCATCACCATGCTGTCCGCCGTCGTGTGGGCCCACCACATGTTCGTGACCGGTGCCGTCCTGCTGCCGTTCTTCTCGATCATGTCGTTCCTGATCGCCGTACCGACCGGAGTGAAGTTCTTCAACTGGATCGGCACCATGTGGAACGGCAGCCTCTCCTTCGAGACGCCGATGCTGTTCTCGATCGGCTTCCTCGTCACCTTCCTGCTCGGCGGCCTCAGCGGCGTGCTCATCGCCTCGCCCCCGCTCGACTTCCAGCTCACCGACTCCGCGTTCATCGTGGCGCACCTGCACTACGTCCTCTTCGGCACCGTCGTCTTCGCCATGTTCGCGGGCTTCTACTTCTGGTGGCCCAAGTGGACGGGCCGCCTGCTCGACGAACGCCTGGGCCGCGTCCACTTCTGGACGCTCTTCGCCGGATTCCAGGCGACGTTCCTGGTCCAGCACTGGCTCGGCGAGAAGGGCATGCCCCGCCGCTACGCCGACTACCTGCCGACCGACGGCTTCACCACGCTCAACACCGTCTCCTCCGCCGGCGCCTTCCTGCTCGGCCTGTCGACCCTGCCGTTCCTCTACAACGTCTGGCGCACCCGGACCCACGGCGCCGAGGCGGCCGGCGACGACCCCTGGGGCTACGGCCGGTCGCTGGAATGGGCCACCTCCTGCCCGCCGCCCCGGCACAACTTCCTCGCCCTGCCCCGCGTACGGTCCGACTCGCCCGCCTACGACCTGCGCCATCCGCCAGGCCCGCCCCCCGGCGCCCCCGCGGTGCGAGAGGAGACGTCATGAGGACCGAGGCGCTGGTGTTCGCCGGCACGGCCGGTTTCTTCCTGGTCGTGGACGTGCTGTACGCGGTGTGGTCCCGCGAGCCCGCCGGCACCGCCGCCCTGACCGTCGCCTTCCTCATGGCGTCCCTCGTCAGCTTCTTCTCCGCCCGCACCCACCGCGCGATCGGCCTGCGCCCCGAGGACCGCCCCGACGGCGAGGTCAAGGAACGCTCCGGCCCGCTGGCCCTCTTCTCGCCCGGCAGCGGCTGGCCGGTGCTCATCGCCCTGGGCGGGGCCGTTCTCGCCCTGGGCCTGGTCTTCGGCCTGTGGCTGGCCCTGATCGGCCTCGGCCTGTTCGCGGCGGGCGTCGGCGGTCTCGTCTTCCAGTACGCCACCGACGACGAGGCGTGACCGGCCCGGCGCGGCCGCTCAGTCGGTGCGTACGGAGCCGCGGTCGCCCCCGCCCTGCCCCGGGCCCGCACCGGAACCCGTACCCGGGTCCCCGTCCTCGTCCCAGCGCGGCGGCGCCGTCCGCTCCGCCACCGCGGCCCGCTCCGACGCCCGGGCCGGCAGCTCGACCCGGTCGGTGAGCAGGAACCGGCTCAGCGCGGCCCGCACCCGCAGCCGGCGGTCCGCCGGACCCTCCTCGGGCAGCGTCACCGGCTTCTGCGTCTCCCGCATCAGCAGCCGGTAGCGGACGTCCGGCGGCACGGCGCGGTGCCGCCCGGACAACTCGCCGTGCACCGCCTGCCGCACCTCCCGCGTCTCCTCGCCCTCGGCCAGCCGCCGGCGGTCCGCCGCCTGCAGGGCGAGACACAGCCGTCGGGTCACGGCGAAGGCCAGCAGCGGCGCGAGCACCAGGGACACCCGGAGCACCCACGTCACCGCCTGGATCGAGGCGTCGAAGACGAGGGCGAGCAGGTCGTTGCCGCCGGCCAGCAGCAGCACCGCGTAGAAGACGATGCCCGCCACCCCGAGCCCGGTGCGCACCGGGCGGTTGCGCGGCCGGTCGCACAGATGGTGCTCGGCGCGGTCGCCGGTCGCCCACTTCTCGATGAACGGATAGAAGAGCAGCCCCGTGAACAGCAGCCCCGGCAGCAGCAGCGCGGGCACGAACACGTTCCACATGATCGTGTGCCCCGCGACCACGGTGGTCCACGGCGGCATCAGCCGCAGCGCGCCCTCCAGGAACCCCACGTACCAGTCGGGCTGCGAACCGGCCGACACCTGGTCCGGCCGGAACGGCCCGTAGCGCCAGACCGGGTTGATCTGGGCCACCGCCGCCATGCCCGTGAACACCGCGAACACCAGCAGGAACAGGCCCGTGGACTTCACCGCGAAGTGCGGGACCATCGGGTGCCCGACCGCGTTGCGGTTGGTGCGGCCGGGCAGCGCCCAGTGGGTGTGCTTGAGGTAGAAGACCAGCAGGACGTGCGCGGTGACGACGGCGACGAGCAGCGCCGGGGCGAGCAGCACGTGCAGCACGTACAGGCGCGGGATGACGACCTGCCCCGGGAACTGGCCGCCGAACAGCAGCATCTCCAGATACGTGCCGACCACCGGGATCGACCCGACGATGGTGGCGGCGGTGCGCAGACCCGTCCCCGAGAGCAGGTCGTCCGGCAGCGAGTAGCCCGCGAACCCCTCCAGCATCGCGAGGATGAACAGCGTCACGCCCAGTACCCAGTTCGCCTCCCGCGGCTTGCGGAACGCGCCGGTGAAGAAGACCCGCAGCATGTGCACGGCGATCGCGGCGACGAACACCAGCGCCGCCCAGTGGTGCACCTGACGGATCAGCAGCCCGCCGCGCACCTCGAAGCTCAGCCGCAGGGTCGTCGTGTACGCCTGGGTCATCGGCTGCCCCTGGAGGGGCCGGTACGGGCCGGCGTAGACGGTCTCCACCATGCTCGGGTCGAAGAACAGCGTGAGGTACACGCCGGTCAGCAGCAGCACGAGGAACGCGTACAGGGCGAGTTCGCCGAGCAGGAACGACCAGTGGTCGGGGAACGCCTTGCGCAGCGCGACGCGGGCGATCTCGCTGAGCGGCAGCCGGCCGTCGGCGGCGGCGTACGCGCGGACGGCGGCCTCCTTGGCACGGTCGTTCCCGCGGGTCCGGTGCCTGCGAAGGGACATGCCGCCTCCTGACGATCCGCCGCTCCAGGCGTCCTCCGCCTGCCGCGCCGCCCCGCGGCGGCCACCCTGCCGACCCTGCCGTCCGGGCCTCCTCCAGCGGACCGGACGCGCCGGGCATTGGGCCGCGCGAGGGAAAAACCCGCACGAGCGCCACGAGCGCCACCCGCGCGACCGGAGCGTACGGAGCGGACGGAGGAGGCCCTACGGCTCGTACAGCGGCAGGAAGTGGATCACCGGCTCCTCGTACGGATGGGCCGCGCGGACGGCCTCCAGGACGGCGCGCGCCTGTTCCGTGTCGCAGAACGACTCGACGCGGCGCTCCTCGCCGTACTGGACGACGCCCACCTTCCCGTCGTACGGCCGCGCGCCGGGCAGCGGCTGCCAACTGCCGGTCACCCGCCACCCGCTGGAACACCGCGCGTAGGTGCCGACCCGCCCCGCGCCGGCCGTGTGCAGGGCGTCGACCACGGCCTCCACATGGCTTTCGGGGACGGATATCTCGATCTTCAGACGCGTCATGAGCGAGACCTTAGCGGCCGGACGGGGAGAGACGTCGGGCCGTCGCTCAGGCGGGCAGCAGCGCGTCCCACTGATCCCGGGTCGGGCCGTCGTAGCGGGGCTCGAAGTCCGGGCGGGCGGCCAGCCAGGCGGTGAGGTGACGCTCCACCTCGTCGGTGCCGTAGGCGTCCTCGGCCGGGAGCACGAGGTGGCGGGCCTGGGCACGGGCCCGCATGACGACCGGATCGTCGAACGCGCACGAGGCCAGGGCGGCGGCCCGCCGGTCGGAGAGTGGCGCGCTGTCGGCGAGACGCCGGCCGTTGTTCCTGTCGGACGTCACCTGCGCGTCGAACCACGGGCGGAGGGCCTCGGCCGTCCAGGCGTGGTACCCGGCGGGGTCCGCGGCGATCCCGTCGGCGTGGGCGGCCAGCCGCTGGGCGGCGATCAGGCCGAGCGCCACACCGTGGCCGAAGGTCGGGTTGGTGTGGATGAGGCTGTCCCCGGCGTTGACCAGGCCGGTGACGATCGGGCCGGCGTCGTCGGCGAGAGCGGTCCAGCGGTTGTCCAGACCGGCCATCGCGAGGACGTCCGAGCAGGGCTCGGGGTCCAGGTCGAGCCAGGCGGCGGAGGCCGGGAAGCGGCGGGCGGCGGCTTCGAAGACGGCGGGGTCGGTGAGCGCGCCGCGGGACGGATCGCCCGTGGCGAGCACCACGTTCACCGCGAAGACGCCGTTGTCGGACGGGAAGACGCCGGCGAGCGCGAACGCCGCGGACGAGCCGGTCTTGACCCGTTCCGGCTCGCGCGGGCCGTCGCCGCGCAGCCGGTACCAGCGGCACAGATACGCGATCCCGGTGCGGTGGCTCTCGACGACGGGCGGGCGGCAGCCGGCCGCGACCAGCCAGCCGGGAACGGGGGAGCGGCGCCCGGAGGCGTCGACGACCAGGTCCGCCGCGTGGGTCTCCGCGCCCAGGCGTACGCCGGTGACCCGGGGCACGCGGCCCTCGCCGGAAGCGGGGGCGACGTCGAGGGCGTCCGCCCGGCGGCCCCGCCGCACCTCGACGCCCGGCTCGCGCCGTACGGCCGCGGTCAGCGCGGCCTCCAGCACGATGCGGCGGGTGCGCGTCGAACCAGTCGAAGTCGTGGTACTCGCGGGCTCCGCGTGCCAGCAGGTCGGCGTACACGTCGGGGGCCTCGGCGAGCAGCACGGTGCGCACCGGGGCGAGGAGCGAGTGGGGCTGGACGGCCTGCGGGACCCGGGGCCGCTTCCAGTCGAAGAAGTCGCGGTCCGGATCCTCCGCGGCCTGCCGCGTGTCCTGCTCGAACAAGGTGACCGTGTGGCCCCGCCGTCCGAGCAGCAGGGCTGTTCCAAGGCCGCTGATTCCCCCGCCGATCACCGCAACTCGCGCCATGAGCTCCCTCTCGCGTCGTGTTGCGGAGGCAGCCTAGCGTGTGGTGATCATCCGGCTGTCACCGACCGGAAATCAGTGCGAGGAGCGCTGGTCGCCGAGGCCGTCGAGGAACCCCTTCGCCTTCTCCACGCCGGTGTCGATGCGGTCGCTGTACTTGCCGTCCGTCTTGCTGTCGACGACGTCGGCGGCCTTCTCCAGCCCTTGCGCCACGAGCTCCCCGTGGTCGGCGGCGAACTCGAGTGCCTTGTCCTTCAGGCCCTTCAGGTTGTCGAACACGGGGACACGTTCCTTCCGGTGGTGCGATGCCCGGGGTCGGCCGGGCGGATGGTGCGCAGGACGCCGGCCGGGTGGCCGACATGGAGAGGACGCCGCACGCCGGACCTCCGACGTGCGGCGTCAGGGGTGCCGGACGTCAGACGTTGACGCCGAAGTCGAGGGCGATGCCGCGCAGTCCGGAGGCGTAACCCTGGCCGACGGCACGGAACTTCCACTCCGTGCCGTGCCGGTAGAGCTCGCCGAAGACCATCGCCGTCTCGGTCGAGGCGTCCTCCGACAGGTCGTAACGGGCTATCTCGCGGCCGTCCGTCTGGTTCACGACGCGGATGTACGCGTTGCGGACCTGACCGAAGCTCTGGCCCCGGTTCTCGGCGTCGTGGATCGACACCGGGAAGACGATCTTGGCGATGTCGGGGGAGACGGCGGCGAGATTCACCTTGACCGACTCGTCGTCGCCGTCGCCCTCGCCCGTGAGGTTGTCGCCGGTGTGCTCGACGGAGCCGTCCGGGCTGGTCAGGTTGTTGTAGAAGACGAAGTGACCGTCCGACAGGACCTTGCCGGAGGCGTCGCACAGCAGGGCCGACGCGTCCAGGTCGTAGTCCGCTCCGGTCGTCGTCCGCACGTCCCAGCCCAGACCCACCAGGACGGCGGTCAGGCCGGGGGCCTCCTTGCTGAGGGATACGTTGCCGCCCTTGGCCAGGGTTACGCCCACTGTTCTTCCTCCGTTGTCGCGTCGCGCCGCATTCGGCCTGTCACCTGGTGCAACGCAGAGGTTACCGTCACGGTTCCCCGGTTTGCGCAACCCCTGAAGTGTGAGCTTCGCCGACCGCGCATCGGCGGCCTGCCGCATCGGTTCACGAGGCGCCCCGCGCGGCCTCGACGAGCGTCCGTCGAGGTCACGGGGGCTGGCGCGACCGGCCCGTTCCTTAGTTCAATGGTTGCGCAAACCGTGAAGTAGCCTTGGAGGGGGAACACATGACGGTACGGGAGAGCGCGCTGCTCGTCGGCGGTCCCGCGGACGGTCTGCGCGTGACGGTGACCGGCCGGCCGCGGGTCCTGCAGGTGACGTATCCGTGCGCGGTCGAGGGGGCGGGTCCGGAAGCCGCCGGGGTACGCGTCGAGGCCCTGCACGTCTACCGGTTGGACCAGGGCGCGCCGGACGGCCCGCCGCGCTACGGATACGACCCGGCGAGTCCGTGACCCGGACGCATGCACCCCCATGTGGCCTAACCTTGCCAACACCCGCCATGGGGAAACCGCACGGACGAACCGCTCGTCCCCTTCTGTATCGGCCGGACGAGTGAAGGCGTACCGATGACTGGCAAGCATCACCCACCGCAGGGGCGCCGGGGCGCCGCCGGGGTCCGGTCGCACGGGCCCGGCCGGCGCCGCGGCGGCCGACTGCTCGCGACGGCCACGGCCCTGCTGGTGCTCGCCGTGTCGGGCATGGGCTGGATCTATCTCGAAGTCAGCGGCGACATCGCCACGTTCGGCGCCGACGGGCTTTCCGGCAACCGGCCCGCCGCCACCTCTCAGGGGCAGAACGTCCTGGTCATCGGCTCGGACGCGCGGACCGACGGGAACGACGAACTGGGCGGCGGCAAGAAGGGCGACATCGGCCGCTCCGACACCACGTTCCTGCTGCACGTGTACGCGGACCAACGGCACGCCGTGGCCGTGTCCTTCCCCCGCGACACCCTCGTGGGCATCCCGTCGTGCCGGCTTCCCGACGGCACGTGGACGCCGCCGCAGACCGACGTCATGTTCAACTCGGCGTTCACCGTGGGGCAGACCGCCACCGGCAACCCCGCCTGTACGCAGAACACCGTCGAGAAGCTCACCGGCCTGCGGGTCGACCACACCGTCGTCGTCGACTTCAAGGGCTTCGCCGCCCTGACCGAGGTCGTCGGCGGCGTGCGGGTGTGCCTGCCCACCGACGTGTACCAGAAGGACCTCGACCCCCACCGCACGACACCCGGCGAGCTGGTGTTCCCCAAGGGGGAGCAGACCGTTTCCGGCAAGCAGGCCCTGGACTACGTCCGGCTGCGGCACGGCGTCGGCGACGGCTCCGACATCGGCCGCATCAAGCGCCAACAGGCCTTCGTCGCCAGCCTGTTGAAGAAGGTCAGAAGCGAGGGCCTGACCCCGGCCAGGCTGCTGCCGCTCGCGAACGCGGCGACCGCCTCGCTCACCGTCGACCCCGGACTCGGCTCGGCGGACAAGCTCATCGACTTCGCGATGTCGATGAAGGACATCGACCTGCGCGACACCACGTTCGTCACGCTGCCGTGGCGCTACCAAGGCGCGCGCGTCGCGATCGTCCGGCCCGAGGCCGACGCGCTCTGGGCCGCGCTCAGGTCCGACCGTCCCCTCGCCGGCACCACCGGAAGCAAGCACCCCGGCGGCGACGACGGCCGTCCGTCGGCGCCCTCCTCCGGCGCCCCCGAGTTGCCGTCCGGCCGCGGCATCGCCGTCGCCGTCCTCAACGGCACCCGGACCACCGGACTCGCCGCCCACGCCTCCGAGATGCTCCGGTCCGCCGGCTACACCGTCACCCGGACGGCCACCGCCGTGGACCAGGACCACCCCCTTACGGTCATCGAGTACGGTCCCGGCCGCGAGGCCGAGGCCAAGGCGGTCGCCCGGCGCTTCGCGAGCGCCGAACTGCGCCCCGCCGAGACCGCCGGCATCACCATCACCCTCGGCCGGTCCTACGCGGACGACCCCGACGCCCCCGTGAGCCCCACGGGCGCGCCGACCGCGACGGTGCCGCCCGAGGACACCCGCTCCGCCGCCGACGACCCCTGCGCCGACCTCTCGTACGGCTGACTCGGCCGCGCCGCTCCGCGCGTCGCCGGTCCGTCCGGCGCGGGACGGCGCGGTACGGTCGCGGTCGTCGCCACACGGCAGTCCGGTGTGTCCGGGTGGTCCGGGGCGGGGCGGCTGCCGGAGCCGGGGACCGGGGGGTCGGGAGCGGTTGCCTCAGGCACCGGTGCCACGATGCCGCACGAGCGTGCGGGCACTGAGCTGGCCCACCATCACCCGGACCACCGTCACCACATCGGGATCGTCCACGTAATAGACCTGCCGCCGGCCCTCGCGCCGGGAGCGCACCAGCCCCGCCAGTTTCAGCTTGGTGAGGTGCTGGCTGACCGCGGGCAGCGCGCCGCCGACCCGCTCCGCGAGCCCGGTCACATCGCTCTCGCCCTGCGCCAGCGCCCACACGATGTGCAGCCGCGCGGGCGACGAGAGGAGTCCGAACGCGGCGGCGGCCTCCATCAGTACCTCGGCGGGAGGATCAGCGAAGCCGCCCGCGTCTGCCGCCACCACAGCTCACCCCTCCCATGCCCTGACCGAAAGCCCTCAGTCTAGGGGGTACCCCGTGGGGGGATGGGGGCGGCGGCGCCGGGCGGGGGCAGCCAGAGGGTGAAGCGGGTGCGGCCGGGGCGGCTGGTGACCGTGGCCCGGCCGCCGTGGGCGCGGGTGACGGCGTCCACGATGGCGAGGCCGAGTCCGGTCGAGCCACCGGCACGCGAGCGCGCGGAGTCGCCGCGGGTGAACCGGCGGAAGACGCCGGGCAGCAGCTCGGCCGGGATGCCCGGGCCGTCGTCGGTGACGGTGAGGGTGACACCCCCGGCCTCGGTGCCGCCCCCGGTGCCGGTGTCGGCGTCGGTGTCCTTGGCGTCCTCGGACAGCGCCGCGCCGGTGGAGAGGGCGACGGTGACCCGGGTGCCGTCCGGGGTGTGCCGCCCGGCGTTCGCGAGGAGGTTGGCGAGCACCTGGTGGAGGCGGTCCTCGTCGCCGGTGACCTGTACAGGTTCCTCGGGGAGTTCCAGTTCCCAGCGGTGTCCGGGGTGCCGGGCCGTCGCGTCCGCCACGGTGTCGAGGACCACCCGGGTCAGGTCCACTTCGTCCCGGCGCAGCCCGCGGCCCGCGTCCAGCCGGGCGAGCAGCAGCAATTCGTCCACCAGCAGGCTCATCCGGCGCGACTCGGCGTCGATGCGTTCCAGCGCGTGCCGGACGTCGTCGGGCAGGGTGTCGCCGTGGGCGCGCAGGACGAGTTCGGCGCGCGCCCGCACGGTGGCCACGGGGGTACGCAGTTCGTGTCCGGCGTCGGCGGCGAAGGTCCGCAGCCGTTCCTCGACCACGTGGCGGCTGTCCAGGGCGTCGCCGACATGGCCGAGCATCCGGTTGAACGCGCCGGTCAGCCGGCCCGCCTCGGTCTCCGGCCGGGTGCCGGGCAGCGGCGGCGGCATGGCGACCTGCCCGGTGGCGAGCGGCAGCCGGGTCACCTCGTCGGCGGTCGCCGCGAGGCGTTCCAGGGGGCGCAGCGAGAGACGGGTCCACGCGGCGGCCGTCACCCCGGCCGCCGTGAGGACGAGCCCGAACACGACGGTCTCCACGGCCACGAGCCGGTCCACCGTCTCCTCGACGGGCCGCAGCGGCAGTCCCGACAGCAGCACGTCGCCGTCGTCGCCGTTCCAGGCGGCCACCCGGTACGCGCCGAGACGGTCGAGGTGCAGGGTCCGGGGCTTGGCGTCCGGAGGCTGGGCGGTGAGCGCCCGCGCTTCGGCGGCGGTCAGCGGCACCGTGACGTAGCCGGCCCCCCGGACGACGGCGGCGCGTTCGACCCGGTCGCCCAGAACCCGGGCGCCGAAGGTCCCGTCGGCCTGGCCCCGGGTGTCGCCGAGGTTGTCGGCGTCGGGCCGGCGCTCGTGTTCGAGGCTGACCGCGAAGCGGCCGCCGCCCGCCGCGATCTGCTGGTCGAGCCGGCCGACCAGGAAGCTGCGCAGCGCGATCACGGTGACCAGGCCGACCACGCCGCAGGCCAGCGCGAGCAGGACGACGAGGCCCGCGGTGAGCCGGGCGCGGAGCGAGCGCGGCAGCCGGGGACGGAGCCGGGTACGCGGTGAGCGCCACAGCCGGGGGCGGAGCCGGGTACGCCCGTCGCGGGGGGTCATCGCCGTTCGGGCCGCAGCACGTAGCCGACCCCGCGCACGGTGTGGATCAGCGGCGAGCGGCCCGCGTCGATCTTCTTGCGGAGATAGCTGACGTACAGCTCGACGACATGGGCGCGGCCCCCGAAGTCGTACCGCCAGACGTGTTCGAGGATCTGCCGCCTGGACAGCACACGGCGCTGGTTGCGCAGGAGGTAGCGGAGCAGCTCGAACTCGGTGCGGGTCAGCTCGACGGGCACGCCGCCCCGGGTGACCTCGTGGCCCTCCTCGTCCATCACGAGGTCGCCGGCGGTCAGCAGCGGCCTGCCGCTCGGGACCGCGCCGGCGTCGGCGCCCGCCGCGATCCCGGCACGGCGCAGCAGCCCCCGCAGCCGGGCCAGCACCTCTTCGAGGCTGAACGGCTTGGTGACGTAGTCGTCGGCGCCCGCGGTGATCCCGGCGATCCGGTCCTCGACGGCGTCCCGCGCGGTCAGGAAGAGCACGCACACCCCCGGCCGGGCCGCCCGCAGCCGGGTCAGCACGTACGGGCCGTCGTGGTCGGGCAGCATCCAGTCGAGGACCACCGCGTCGGGCCCGAAGCCCTCGGCCGCCGCGACGGCGTCGGCGGCCGTCCCGGCGGTGCGTACGTCCCAGCCCTCGGCCCGCAGGGCGGCGGCCAGGACTTCGGCGAGGTCCGGTTCGTCGTCGACGACCAGCGCACGGGGCCGGGCGCCGTCGGGGCGGAGCGGGACCTCGGTGTGTATCGACGGGTTCATGGTCCTTCCAGCATGCCGGACGGCGTGGGGCGGGTGAGTCGCACGATGCCTCTGAGTTTCCTCTGAATCGACGCGCGCGGTGTTTCCGCGCGCCCCGTGTGTCCTGCCTGTCCTGCTGCCTGTCCCGCCTGTCCGCACCTCGGCGCCGGGGCCGCTTCAGAAGATCCTCAGAGGTCCGCGTCCGACAGTGGGGGAGTTCCCGGCGCCCGCCGGGGCCGTACCGGAGGGACCGCGAGGGAATGGACGTGCGTACCGAAGCCGCCTGGACCGGGCACGCGCCCGGCCGGCATCGCACCGGCCGCCGAAGCGACCCGGCGCCCGCCGTCACGGTCGCGTTCCAGACGCTGATCTGGGCCGGGGTGGCGGCGGTGCTCGTGCTGTGGTGGGCGGACACCCCCTCCGTCGTGGGACCGGTCGGCTGGTTCACCGGAGCGGGCCGGATCACCGGACTGCTCGCGGGGTACGCCTGCGCGGTCCTGGTGATCCTCATGGCACGGGTGCCGCTGCTCGACCGCACGGTGGGCAGCGACCGGCTGGCCCGCTGGCACGCCGCCGCGGGCCGCACGACGATCGTGCTGACGCTCGCCCATGTGGTGTTGATCATCGAGGGCTACGCGCTGACCGTCCGCACGGATCCGTTCACCGAGACCACCCGGGTGGTGCTGCACTACCCGGACATGCTCGCGGCGACCGCCGGGCTGCTGCTCCTGCTCCTCACGGCGGTGGTCTCGGCGCGCGCGGCGCGGCGCCGGCTGAGCCACGAGACGTGGTACCACCTGCACCTGCTCACGTATGCCGCGGTCTTCCTCGCCTTCCTGCACCAGATCGCGAACGGCGCGGATCTCGACCGGCCGGGGGTGCAGGCCGCGTGGTACGCGCTGTACCTGGGGGCCGCCGCGCTGATCGTGTGGTTCCGGCTCCTCGCCCCGCTGCGCCTGTACCGGCGGCACCGGCTGCGGGTCGCGGAGGTCCGGACGGAGGCCCCGGGCGTGGTGTCCGTGCTGGTCACCGGCGAGCGGCTGGCCGAACTCGCCGTCCGCCCCGGGCAGTTCCTCCGCTGGCGGTTCCTGGCCCCGGGGCTGTGGTGGACCGCGTCGCCGTACTCGGTGTCCGCCGTCCCCGACGGGCGGAGCCTGCGGATCACCGTCAAGGCGGTGGGCGGCCACAGCGCCGCGGTCGCCGCGCTGCGCCTCGGCACCCGGGTGTGGGCCGAGGGGCCGTACGGTGCCCTCACCGCCGACCGCGCGGCGGGCCGGCCCGCGCTGCTGCTGGCGGCCGGGGTGGGCATCACGCCGCTGCGGGTGCTGTTCGAGACGCTCCCGGGCGATCCGGTGCTGATCCACTGGGCCCGGCGGCCGGAGGAACTGGTGCTGCGGTACGAGATCGACGCCGTCGCGGCGCGGCGCGGCGCCCGCGCGTACTACTCGGTGAGCCGGCCCGACGGCTACCGGCTGCCGCTGGACGCCCGCACCCTGCACGACCTGGTGCCGGACCTCGCGCGGCGGGCCTGCTACCTGTGCGGCCCGCCGGGCTGGACGGCGGCGGCCGAGGCGGCGCTGCGCGCGGCGGGAGTGCCCGCGCGCCGGATCCACCACGAGTCCTTCGCCTTCTGACCCTGTCTGGCCGCGTCCCCTGCCGCCGTCCGTGCCCCGCGCCGTTCCCGCCGACCGCCCCCCGAGGAGGCCCCCGATGCGCCGTACGCTGCTCTCCGTCGCCGTGACCGCGGCCGGAGTGTGCACGCTGCTCGCCCTGAAGCCGCACCAGCAGGCCGTGCCACCCGCCCTCGGGTCCGGGGCGGGTGGGGCCGGAGCCGGCGCCCCGGCCTCCGGCACGTACACCGGGGACACCGTGGACACCCGCTACGGGCCGGTCCAGGTCCGGATCACGATCGAGGGCGGGCGGCTCACCCGGGCCACGGCGGTCCGGACCCCCTCGGAGAACGCGCGCGACCGGGAGACCGCCGGGTACGCGGTGCCGGTGCTCACCAGCGAGGCGCTGGCCGCGCAGAGCGCGCGGATCGACACGGTGTCGGGAGCCACGTACACCAGCGAGGGCTACATACGGTCCCTGCAGAGCGCGCTGGACCAGGCCCATGGCTGACGACCCCGCGACCGGCGGCCCGGTGCCGTGGCGGCACGCCGAACCGGTGATGGGCACCATGGTGTCGTTCACGCTGCGCCACCGGCCGACGCCCGCGCTGCGGGCCGCCCTGGACCGTGCCGTGGCGCTGCTGCACGAGGCCGACCGGGTGTTCTCCCCGTTCCTGCCGGACAGCGAGATCAGCCGGATGCGGCGCGGCGAACGGGGCCGGGCGGACGCCCCGCCCGAGGTGCGGCGGGTCCTGGAGCTGTGCGAGCACGCGCACAGCCGTACCCGGGGCGCCTTCGACGCCTGGGCGGGCGGCGCCGTCGATCCCTGCGGCCTGGTGAAGGGCTGGGCCGCCGAACGGGCCTGGCGGGTGCTGCGCGAGGCCGGCGCCACCGACGCGTGCGTCAACGCCGGCGGGGACGTACGGGTCGGTGGCGCGCCCGGCCCCGAGGGCGACTGGCGCACCGGGATCGCCGACCCCCGCAGGCCGGGCCGGCTGCTCGCGGTGGTGGCGGGGCGGGACCACGCGGTCGCCACCTCGGGGACGGCGGAACGCGGCGCGCATGTCGTCGACCCGCGCACCGGGGCCCCGGCCACCGGCCTCCTCGCGGCGACCGTGACCGGGCCGGAACTGCTGTGGGCCGACGTGTTCGCGACGGCGGCCCTGGTGCTGGGGGCCCGGGAGGCCCACCAGTGGATCGGCGCCCAGCCGGGGTACGCGCTGCTGACCGTCACGGCGGACGGCGAGGCGCGCGCGTCGGCGGACTTCCCGTTTGCTCCGGCCGGGTAGGGCGCGCGCGGGCGGTACGGGCTGCCGCCCGCGCCCGTACCACCCCGTCGGCATACGGCGCGTCAGCCCACGAGGCTTCAGCCCACGACGCGTCAGGCCACGAGCAGCCGCAGGCCGAGTTCGGCCGCGCCGAGATCGACGAGGTCGCGGTTGCGCTCGGCCCACCGGCCGGAGTCGAGGTCCTCGCGCAGCCGGTCCACCGCCCGCCGCTCGGCCTCCGGCCCGACCCTGGTCCACACCGACACCGCGCGCCGGACGTGCTCCTCCAGATACGCCTCGGGCCGCCGCCAGTAGGCCTCGAAGAAGCCGTCGGCGCAGTCCCAGGGGATGAGCACCGGCTCGATGCGGGCCCCGATCGCGCGGGCCAGCTGGTCGATCGAGGGACGGCCCGCGACGAGGCCCGAGACCTCGGGCAGGTAGTCGCGGCTCAGCCAGAAGCGGTTCCGCCAGCCGACGTCGCTGGAGTCGTGCGTGAACACCACCACACGGCGGGCCACGCGCCGCATCTCGCGCAGCCCGGCGATCGGGTCGTGCCAGTGGTGGACGGTGCTGAAGGCCATCGCGGCGTCGAAGGACCCGTCTTCGAACGGCAGGCTCTCCGCACCGGCGGCCACGCACGGCGCCGCGTCCGCGGGACGCTGCGCCCGCATGACGGCCGACGGTTCGACGGCGGTCACGTCGCGGTCCGGGGGCTCGTACGAGCCGGTGCCGGCCCCGACGTTGAGGACCGTCCGCGCGTCCCCGAGCGCCTCCCATACCCGCGCGGCGATGCGCGGCTCGGTGCGCCGTGTCGCCGGATACGCGGACCCGATGGACTCGTACAACCGCGCGCCGAACACCTTCAGTTGATCCTCCGACGTCGTTCTGATGCCCATGGCCCGTGCCTCCAGTTCGGTGTCGATGGCCGCCACCATGGCGGTCGCGCGGTCGCGCTGCTCCAGCAGCAGACCGCGCAGCCGGTGCAGGTGCGCGACCGCGTCGGTGGCCGGGTCGTCGACCAGATCCGCGATCTCGCGCAGTCCGAAGCCCAGCCGCCGGTAGGCGAGCACCTCTCGCAGGCGCTCCACGTCGCCCGCCGCGTAGGCCCGGTAGCCGGCCGCGGTCCGCGCGGACGGCTGGACGAGGCCGATCTCGTCGTAGTGATGCAGCGTGCGGACGCTGACGCCGGCCAGCCCGGCCACGCGCCCCACGGTCAGGTGCTCTGCCACGTCCCCGACCTTGGCGCCTGACGCCACGTGAGGGTCAAGCGCCGCCCGGTCGGTGCCGCCGGGGGCATGCGCGGGCGTCACGAGCCGTAGTAGGCCGTGTACCAGGCGGACCGTCGCTCGACGGTGAAGTCCTCGAAGTCCGCCGCTTGTTCGCAGGCGAGGAGGCGGCGCAGCGCGGCGTCGGCCGCGCCGTCCGTCGTACGCCGGGACAGCAAGTACCGCTTGGTGCGGTCGAGCCCGCCTCCGCAGAGCAACTGGACGTCGATCGAGCAGTCGGCGTCGAAGCTCGCGGTCTTGGCGTCCCAGACGAGCGGGACGTCGTCGAGCGCGCCGGCGTGGAACAGCTGGACGCAGCACAGCTTCATCAGCGCGGTGTCGCCGTCCCCTTGGGACCGCCGCTCCCGCCGGATGTGCTCCCGGAGCAGCCGGCGGACCTCGTCGAGGTCCGCGCCGGCCGGGTGCAGGCCATGGAGGTCCAGCCACGCGTCCTCGTCCACGGGCTCCGCCCCTTCCCTGTGTCCTTGCGCCGGCGCGCCCTGCGACCGGCTGGAGAGGATCATGCCACGCTGGATTCGGTGCCTGATCCCGATGGGTCCCCTACGCGAGGACGGTGCCGCCGCGTGGATCCGGCGGCGTCCCGGTCCCGCTCGTCAGCCGTGGACCTCCGCGGGGGTGCGGAACGAGATCCAGACGTCGGGGGCCACGTCCGGCCGGCCCGGCACGGGCCGGCGTTCCTCCGTCCACGCGCCACCGGCGATCCGCGTGGCGGCGCGCCGCCAGAAACGCACCGCGGCCGCGTTGGCGTCCTGGAACGCGATCTCCCACGCGCCCGGGTGCCTGGCCACGATCTCCTGGACGGCGCGCAGCCCGACCCCGGTCCGCCGCGCCCCGCGCACCACGAAGAAGCTGTTCAGCACGCGCGTCGGAGCGGCCAGACCGCGGACGAACGCGAATCCGGTGGGGCTGCCGGTGCCGTCCGTCAAGAGGTACGGCGCCCAGTCGGGGTCCGAGAAGGCCATGGGGAGCCGGTCGTCGCGGAAGGTTCCGTCGGCGCGGGGTAACCGGCCGTCGAACTCCGACATGTCGTGGCGGAACATCAGCCACAGCCGTTCCACGACGGGACGGTCGGCCGGGCCTGCGGGGCGAAGGGATACGTCCGCCATGAGACTCCTTTGCAGAGGTGGTCGGCCGGCGGGTGTCACGGGCGCGACACGCGCCGACGGTCGAGCGTTCCAGGGTCCCGTGACGCGCGCGGGCGCTCCAGTCGTTCGTCGGCCATCGCGCGCCGGGGCGCCCCGGCTGTCGGCGCGGGCCGGTGGCCAGGCGGTGGTCGGCCGGCGGTCAGGCACCACGGGGAGGTGCCCTCCGCCGCGTGGGGGGTTGCAGCTGCCGCTGCGGCAGCTTTTAGCGTCATGACCAGGGCCGGAAAGACCGGCCGGGCGACACGGTGGGGGAGAGGAGCGGCGATGGAATGGCCCATCTCGGAGGTGGCCCGGATGTCGGGTGTCACCGCCCGGACCCTGCGTCACTACGACGAGATCGGACTGATGACGCCGTCCCGTATCGGCGCCGGCGGTCTCCGCTACTACGAGGAGCCGCAGATCCTGCGGTTGCAGCAGATCCTCGTACTGCGGTCGCTGGGCGTCGGGCTGCCGGAGATCGACCGGATCCTGTCCGAGCGGGTCGACGAGGTGGAGGCGCTGCGCCGCCACCACGAGCGGCTGCTCGCGGAGCGGGACCGGCTCGACGTGCTCGTCGGCACCGTCTCCCGCACGATCGCCACCCTGGAGCAGTCAAGAAAGGAAGGACGACCCATGACCATCAACCGACCGGAGAACCTCTTCGAGGGAGTCCAGCCCGCCCAGTACGAGGAGAACATGCGTGAGTTCCCCGGCCTCGCCGAGGAACTCGGGCGCCGCGCCGCCGGGATGAGCCAGGCGGACGCCGACGCCGCGCACCGGGCGCGCACCGCGCAGATGATCCGGCTGGCCGAACTCATGGCCGCGGGCCACCCGGCCGGCGCCGAGCCGGTCCTGGCCGAGATCGACGCCCAGTACCGGGCGCTGACCGGGATGCGGGCCGTCTCCGCCGAGGAGTACCGCGCCATCGGTCGCGCCTGCGTGGACAACGGCACGTGGCGGGCCGCCTACGAGGCGATCGCCCCGGGCCTGGCCGCGTACCAGCGCGACGCGATCGACGCGTACGTCACCGCCCGGCTGAGCTGAGCGGCGGCTCCGGCGCCCTCGCGGGGGACGCCCCGCGAGGGCGCCGGAGCACGCGGGGCCTCTCCGCTCCTACTGCTCGGCGAGGACGATCACGGCGTCCTCCGGGCCGAGGACGAGCGGGGCGTTCTTCGGCGGGTTGAGGTAGACGCCGTAGCGCGGCGGGTCCTCGCTGTGGCGGGCCAGGCGGTAGCCGAGGGCGGTCTCGCCGGTCCGCCGGGCCGCCTCGGCGACCGTGGAGAAGTTGGCCTCCGTGCCGAGGACCACGTAGTTGCATGCCGGCTTGAGGTAGATCTCGGACCCCTCGGGGTCGAAGAGATCGGCGAACACGTCGTACAGGGCGTGGTTCTCGGTCAGTTGGGTGAGCATCAGGCTGATCACCTTGGTGCTGACGATGAAGTCGTCGGCCTTGGTGACCTGGGCGACCTCGCGGTTGGCGTCGTCGTTCATCTCGGTGACGATCGAGTACGGGTCGCCCAGGCCGTCCTCGATGTCGCGCAGGTGGAGCAGGGTCACGAGGGTCCGGTCGTCGGCCGAGCCGGGCGCGACGGAGTCGTCCGACAGGACCACGATGTGCCGGTAGTCGTTCAGGTCCAGGGACTCCAGCGACGAACGCCGGGTCGGCACACAGGACTTGTAGCCCACCGTCAGGTTCCGCACCGGCCGTCGGAGGGCGGCCTCCGGCCGGTTCGGGGCCGCGATGTCGAGGGTGGAACCGGGCTGGACGAAGCTGTCGAGCAGCGTCACGAGCTTCGTCGTCCGGGAGTTCTCCCCGATGAGCAGCGTGTGGTCGAGGGAAGGCGGCTGCGCGGGCGCCGAGGTGATCGCCTCCTCGACGATCGTGGGGCGCCGGGTGGCCGGGCGGATCAGCAGGTCGTCCTCCGCGAGGACGAGCAGCTGGTCGCCGGAGCGTATCTCGGTGTCCATGGCCGGGTTGAGCAGGACCTCGCCGTCGCCGCGCCGCAGCCCGGCCGCCATCCCGACCTCGTAGGCGTGCAGCGCCTCCCCGTACGTCGTGCCCATCAGGCGCGGCTCCTCGCGGAGGTAGAACTCGTTGCCGATGAAGCTGAGGAGTTCGTTGAAGACCCCGGAGAGACCGGTCTGCCGGTGCGCCTGCGCGATGAGGCGTACGGCGATGTCCTCGGCGTCGATGACCAGCGCGCCGTCGCCCGCGGCGAGCCGGGCCGCCGCGAGGTTCTCCGAGTCGTGCACGGCGGCCACGATGTGCGGCCGAGTCCCCTGCCAGGCGCGGCTGTTCAGGAGCAGGAGCACCTTGATGACCTCGACGTCGCGGTCGCTGCCCACGGAGGGCAGCACCATGACGGACTTCGCGGTGTCCGGGCTGACCAGCTCCAGGTCGTGGCGTATCAGCGGGTTGCCGGACCGGCAGATCACCCGGGTCTTGCCCGTGTCGGGTATCCGCGCCCGGATCGCGTCCTCCATCGAGACCTTGTCGCGGTCCGCGAGGATCACCACGCACGAGCGCCGTTCGCTCTGGTTGGCCTCGACGAGTTCGGCGATCACCGTGAAGACCTGGTCCGACCAGCCGAGGACGACCGTGTGCCCGGCCTCGATCAACCGCGAGCGTCCCTTGCGGAGTTCCTGCAGCCGCTCGTTGAGCCCGGTCGTCAGGACACCGATGAGCGCGCTGACGATGAAGATGCCGCCGATGGTCACGGCCAGCATGAGGCCGAGGAACAGCGGTCCGCCGGTGTCCCCTCCCATGGTGCCGGGGTCGAGCGTGCGCAGCAGGCTCATCCACGCGACGCCGTACCAGCCGCCGTTGTCCTCGGCGTCGGTGTCCGTGAACAGGACCACCAGGGTGGAGGCGAGCGTGATGAGCACGAGCGAGGCCAGCGCCAGCCAGCTGATCAGGGCGGGTGTGCCACGGTCCATGGTGCCGTCGAACCAGTACCGGAACCGGGTCCGCAGTTTTCCGCGTGCCACCGATGCCTCCCCGTGCCTGTCGGTTGCCGCGCCCCGCGCGACGGGGGCCGTCCTCGTCACCCGGCCCCGATGTGGTGATCATTCTTTCATTTCGCACAGGAGTGCTCGCCAGTGAACCAGGGTCCTGATCACGGCGATTGCTCGCATGTGGTGGGCGAATCCCCCCGAAACGGCGGCGATTGAGGCGAGGTGGTGGAAGCGGTCTGGTGGAGCGGTGGCGCCTCGAAAGGAGCGGTCCGGTGCGGCGCGGGCCCAAGGAATCGGAGCGGTCAGCCCTGAGAACCCGGCGGCCCCCCCCACGCGAAAGCGCCCGGCCGGGGCATCCCCGGCCGAGCGCCTGTGCTCGCCGCTCGCGGCCTGATCGAGCCGACGGTGTCGGCGACGGCCGGGGCGTCAGAGAGTGATCATGAACTTGCCCTGATCCCAGTACGTGCCCTGGTTGGTGCGGACCTCGATCTTGCCGTCCTTGGTGTGGACGAGCATGTCGGCCTTGCCGTCCCCGCTGCCATCGTCGAAGTCGAGGACACCCAGGTCGCTTCCGTCGAGGAACCGGCCCCAGCCGCCGGACCAGTGGGTGCCCTGGTCCCAGTACGTGCCCTGGTTGGTGCGGACGGCGATGTTGCCGTCGTTCGTGTGGACGAGCATGTCGGCCTTGCGGTCGCCGTTGACGTCGGCGAAGTACAGCCGGCCCAGGTCCTTCCAGGTCAGGAAGAGGCCCCAGCCGCCGGACCAGTGGGTGCCCTGGTCCCAGTACGTGCCCTGGTTGGTGCGGACCTCGATGTTGCCGTCCTTGGTGTGGACGAGCATGTCGGCCTTGCCGTCGCCGTTGACGTCGGCGAAGTACAGCCGCCCCAGGTCGCTTCCGTCGATGAACCGGCCCCAGCCGCCGGACCAGTGGGTGCCCTGGTCCCAGTAGGTGCCGCGGTTGACGCGGACGGCGATGTTGCCGTCCTTGGTGTGGACGAGCATGTCGGCCTTGCGGTCGCCGTTGACGTCGGCGAAGTACAGCCGGCCCAGGTCCTTCCAGGTCAGGAAGAGACCCCAGCCTCCGGACACGACCCGGCCCGGCGCGAAGGTGTCGCCCTGGTTGTGGTAGACCGCGATGTCGCCGTTCGTACGGAGCATGACCAGGTCGGCCTTGCCGTCGCCGTCGACGTCGGCAAAGTACGTCCGGTCGCGGTTGCGGACGTCCTTCACCCAGTCCGCCAGGCCGTCGACCCGGGCGTCCACGGCGCCGTTCCGGGTCTCCGTCTCGCCGAAGCACCCGCCCTGCCAGGAACGGCTGTGGACGGCGGCCAGCTCGACCCCGCCGGCCGTGCGGCGCAGGGCCGGGCCGCCGGTGTCGCCCTTGCAGACGGAGACCCCGTCCCGGCCGGTCAGTGCCACCGTGGTGCCGGTCGAGGAGTCCACCTGGAACTCGCCGGTGTGCATCCGGTCCGGGACCCACTCGGTCTTCGTCCGCCCGAACCCGGCCCCGAGCAGGCTCTCGCCCGCCGAGGGAGCGCCGGCGGCCAGGCCCACCGGCGTGACCGTGGTGACGGGCTCGGCGAGCCGGACCATGGCCACGTCCCGGTCGTCGCGCGGGACCACTTCGACGATGTCGATCGTCCGGTCGCCCAGGGTCGCCTGGGACTTCAGCGCGGGCTTGCCCGCCGTGACCTGGCCTCCCGGGGTGGAGGCGAAACAGCTGGTGGCGGTCAGCAACCACTGCTGGTGCACCAGCGCGGCGGAGCAGCCGCGCGTGGTGTCGCCCTCGCCGATGTTCAGGCGGGCGGTGAAGGCGTGGTCACCCGCGGCGGCGGGCGTGCCGGAGACCGCCTGCGCGGCCGGGGCCGCGGTGAGCAGACCGGCGGCGACCGCCAGAACGATGCCGGCGGTCACGGGGCCGCGGGTCCGCCGGGAGCGGATTCCTGTGTGGGGCAACGTACTTCTCTCTTCGGTCGAGCGTATGGGCGACTACGGGAGGAGCGCGACGGAGTGTGACACGGCAGGTCCGGTCTCGTCACCAGGGACAACTCCGGCACCACCGTGCCCTGTCGACCGGCGCACGACCACGCGCCGCAGCCGGACGGGTGCCACGGGAGGCATAGGCGCGTCGCGGCGCCCCGCGCCGACTCTCCTGATCCATCGGGTGATTCCGGGCGCGTCGTGTCGCCCCTGTGCCGCGCGCGCGTCTGTCCGCCGCCGGCGTCGCCCGTGTCGCCTCACGAGCTCCCGCATGGCCGGAAGATCACCCCGTTCGCGGCCCCCGCGCCTCCACCGGGCACGACGAAGCCGCGCCCCGGCAGGTGCCAGGACGCGGCTTCGGCATGGGGGATCCCCTTGCGCGGCGCGCACCCATCCGCGTGCGCGTACGTGGACGTCCCGGCGTGTCAGCCGCGGCTCTTGGCGCGTTCCAGCGCGGTCACACCCACCGCGGCGAGGGCGATCTGGATGATCCACTCGATCCAGTCGATGCCCTTGGTGTCGGCGACGCCGAGAAACGCGGCGATCGCGGTCCCGACGAACGCGGCCACGATGCCGACGGCGATCGTCCACAGCACGCCGATCCGCTGCCGGCCGGGCAGGACCAGCCGCCCGAGCGTTCCGATGACGATGCCGATCACGATCGCGCTGATGATTCCGGAGATCTCCATCCCCGCCCCTTCCCTTGTTTCTACAGTCACGTAGAACGTAGCACCGGTGCGGTCCGGCGTCCGGCCTGCTCCTCCTCGCTCCCGAGGGCCGTCCGGCCGCCGCCGTGCGCGCCCGTGACCGCGACGGCATAGTGGAACCGGCCGCCGCCGAGGGGGTGCCCGTCGTCCCCCTCTGTCCGTACGTCGCGCGCCGGGCCGAGCGGCACCCCGACGAGGCCCCCGCCGCCCGCCGAGGCGGTCCAGGTGACCGAGCGGCAGCCGAGGGAGCGGACGGACCTCTGGTGACGGCGGCCGGGTGCCCCGCTCTGTCCGAAGGCCCCGGACGCTCGCCCGAAGGCATGGCCTCCGCGCGCGCGGGCAGTCGGAACGGGGGAGGCTGGAGCCCGTCCCGGCCCTCGATTCCCTGATCGCCGCTCCCTCCCCTCGTACCTCTCGGAGGACGTCATGACCCAGCCCCCGATCCCCGACCCGATGCCCTCGCCCGTGCCGACCCCGGGACCCCCTCCCATGCCGCCGCCCAACCCCGTGCCGCCGAGCCCCTATCCCGTACCGGAGCCCGAACCGCAGCCGCAGCCGGGACCCGCCGGGCGGTGACCGCGCGCCACATGGCGCGAAGTGCGACGCGTGAGGCGGGGGAACCGGCCGGAACCCCTTGTCACGCACGGTTGCCTGCCCCTACCTTGGGCGACTGTCGACGCGTACAAGGGGGGCCCATGGCCGCACGCGGGAAGCACCGCCGTCAGCAGCCGAGCCGGATCAACCGTGCCTCGCTCGTCACCGCCGGCGGCGCGGGCATGGCCCTGCCACTGATCGGGGCGGGCACGGCGCAGGCCGCCTCACTGGACGTCTGGGAGAAGCTCGCCGCCTGCGAGTCCACCTCCCAATGGCAGATCAACACCGGCAACGGCTACTTCGGCGGACTCCAGTTCAGCCAGTCCACCTGGGAGCGGTACGGCGGGACGCACTTCGCGCCGCGCGCCGACCTCGCCTCCAAGGACCAGCAGATCGCCGTCGCCGAGCGGGCGCTGGAGAGCCAGGGCCCCGGCGCCTGGCCCGCCTGCGGGCCGCGCGCGGGCCTCGAACGGGGCGACGCGGCACCCCGACCGGCGGGCGGCGCCACCGCGCAGACCGCGGGCGTGCGGCCGCTGGCGGCGAAGGCCTCGCTGCCCGCGCAGCGCACCCAGGCGGCCGCCGCCGCGCCCGCGAGTCCCACCACCGTGCCGACCGTGCGCGAGATGTACACCGTCGAGTCCGGCGACTCGCTCTCCGAGATCGCCCGCGACAAGGACGTACGGGGCGGCTGGCCGCGGCTGTACGAGGCCAACCGCCGCGTCGTCGGCGACGACCCCGACCTGATCCTCCCCGGCCAGCGGCTCACCCTGCGGATGGCCGCGCCCGCGGCACCGGCCAAGCCCCCGGCCGTCACGCCGCGGCCCGAGACGAAGCCGAAGCCCAGGCCGGAGACGAAGCCCGAGGCGAAGCCCACGCCCGCCCCGGCCCCCGCCACGCCCGCGCCGAAGCCCCCGACGGCCAAGCCGCGGACCCAGCCGCCCGCAGAGGCGACCCGTCCGGTCTCGCGGCCCGCGCCCGAGAAGCCGAAGCCCGCCGTGAAGCCGGCCGCCAAGACCGAGGCCAAGCCCGAGGCGAAGCCGCCGACGAAGGCCCCGGCCGCCAAGCCCTCCCGCAAGCCGGCGGCCCAGAAGCCCGCCGCCCAGAAGCCGGCCCCGAAGCCCGCCCACAAGCCCGCTCCCGCACCCGCGCACAAGCCGGCGCCGGTCCGGCACTTCACCTCGCCGGTCGCCGACACGGACATCGGCACCCGCTACCGCACCCAGGGCTCGTCCTGGTCCAGCGGCTACCACACCGGCATCGACTTCCCCGTCCCCACCGGCACGTCCGTACAGGCCGTGGCCACCGGCCGGGTCGTCTCGGCGGGCTGGGGCGGCGCCTACGGCTACCAGGTCGTCATCCGCCACGGAGACGGCCGCTACAGCCAGTACGCGCACCTGTCCGCGCTCACCGTCCGCGCGGGCCAGCAGGTCAACACCGGCCAGCGGATCGGTCGCTCAGGATCGACCGGCAACGTGTCGGGACCGCACCTGCACTTCGAGATGCGTACGGGTCCCGGGTACGGGTCCGACATCGACCCGCTCGCGTACCTCCGCGCCCGCGGCGTCTCGATCTGATCCGGCGGAGGACCCCGGCCGGGCCGAGGATTCCGGCCGGGCCGAGGACCTCGGCGGCGTGGAGGTCCCCGCCAGGGCGGGGGATTCCGGCGCGCCCGGAGCCTCCGGCCCGGTTGTCGCGGTCTCCCGCCCGCCCGGGTTCTCGGCCGCCTCCGGGGCCGCCGTCCCGGTGCCCAGCCGGTCCAGGGTGAGCTGGACGAGCCCGCCCGCCGTCACCACACCGCAGATCAGGGCGGCGACCCCGCCGGCCGCCCCGTACCGGAACGACTCGCCGAACAGGGTCAGGCCGACGGTCGCCGCTATCACCGGGTTCACCACCGTCACCATGGCCAGCGGCGCGGCGAGCCCGGCGCCCCGGTACGCGGCCTGGGACAGCAGCAGCCCCGTCACCGCCAGCGCCGAGAGAACCAGCAGGCTCGCCCACTGGGCGAGCGGCGCGTCCAGGCGGAAGTCCACCGCCACCGTCTTCGTGAAGACCGAGGCGATGCCGAAGGCGACCCCCGCGCCCGCGGCCAGGACCATGCTGCGCAGCGCCGGGCGCCGCACCAGATGCGCGGCGGTGAACAGCAGCGCCACCGCGCCGAACGTGACGAGCGCGAGGAGCCGCCGCTCGTCGGTCGCCAGGGACTGCTCGGCCGTGCCCGAGGTGAGGCTCAGCAGGCCGGCCAGACCCACCGTCGTCATGAGCGCGCCGCGCCAGGCCGTCCGGCCCGCCCGGCGGCCCACGAACAGCGCCGCCAGCGGCAGCGCGCACACGATCGTCAGCGCGCCCAGCGGCTGCACCAGGCTCAGCGGTCCGTACGCGAGGGCGGCCACGTGCAGGGCCGCGCCCAGGCCGTTGAGCGCGATGGCGCCCCACCACGCCGGCCGGCGCAGCGGCGCGTACCGGGGGACGGCGGCCGAGGCCGCCACCCGCTCCTGCACGATCGCCGCGGACGCGTAGGCGACCGCGGAGACCAGCGACAGGAGCACGGACAGCGCGAGGGAACTCATACCTCCACGATCCCGCTTCCGGGCGTTCACGTCGTCGTACCAGGGAACCTGATCCGTCGTACCGCGAACGGAGTACGAAGCGGCCTCGTACACCTCGCGGCGTAGTCCGCGCAGCTCACCTCGACCGGCACCGGACCGGGCCCGCGACCCCTCCGAATCGGCCACCCCCGGTCGAGCCGCCGAAATTGGCCCCGCGCCGGGGCGGCGCGGGCGCCGCCGATGGCAGGATGCCCCGGTGGAACCGGACCCGGAACTCGATGCCCGCGCCGATGCCCGCGCCGACGACGGCGCGGACGTCCGCGCGCTCGACAGCGCACAGGTGGGCGGCTTCTTCGTGCTGCGTACGGCCCCGCCGCCCGGGCCGGCCACCGGCGCCCGGCCCGACCACCGCCCGCTCGCGGAGCTGTACGCGGGCCGTGACGACACCCCGCTCACCGCCCGCGTCGACCGGGTCGCCGCCGGACTCGGCGTATCCGGGCGGGAGCGCCGGGTCGCCGCCTCGGCCGCCCAGCTCGGCCTCGCCGCCCGCCTCTGGTCCACCACCCTCGGCCCCGCCGCCCTGCACGGCCGTTTCCCCGACCTCGCGCCCGGCACCCTCCACTGGGACGGCGCGCTCGGCGCCCCCGACGACCTGTGGTGGTCCGGCTCCGCCACCCGCCCCGCCACCGTCGCCGGGCTGCGGGCCGCCGTCCTGGAGGCCCACCTCGTCCCGCTGCACGCCGCCTTCGCCCGGGACGGCCGGATCTCCCCGCGGCTGCTCTGGGGCAACTCCGGCTCCGCGCTCGCCGGAGCGCTGCGCGAACTGCTGCGCTGGGCCCGCGCCCACGGCCGCCCCGACGCCGCCGCCCGCGCCGTCGCGCTGGTCTCGGGCCTGCTCGACCACCCCGACCTGGCCGGCACCGTCCGCGGCCCGGCCCTGCGCCGTACCAGCTGCTGTCTCTACTACCGCGGCGCGGCCGGAGGCCTGTGCGGCGACTGTGTGTTCGACCACGCCCCCCGTACGGGTTTGGAGCGGCGGCCCCCCGCTCCGTAAAGTTGCTTATTCGAAGCCCACGACACGCCGACGCGCGGGTGATCGGCGCATCCGCCGGTCATCCGGGCCCACCCGCCGCGGTGGCCGGCGGCCCGCGGCGACGAGTGACGACGGCACGAGCGATCGAGGACGACCAAGGCCATGACGGTGACTGAAGAGACCCAGGAGTACGGGCCGGGCATCGACCCCAAGCGCCTGGCCGTCTGCCTGGGCGTGCTCGACGAGCTGGACGAGCTGGACGTCGACCACCCCGACGCCATCCTCGTCCGCCGGGCGACCGCCGGCATCTACCGGACCGTGAAGCAGCGCCGCCGCCAGGAGCGCCGGGCCGCCAAGACCGCCCACGACAAGGCCGTCACCGAGTCCACCGCCACCGGCTCCGCGCAGCGCATCGACGACGAGACCGAGGGCATCCTGCCCTCCTCGGTCACCGAGGCCGGCCGGATCGCGGGCATACTCCAGCGCCCCCGCTCCTGCTACACCTGCAAGACGCGGTACGTCGAGGTCGACTACTTCTACCACCAGCTCTGTCCCGACTGCGCCGCCCTGAACCGGAACAAGCGCGACGCCCGCGCCGACCTCACCGGCAAGCGCGCGCTGCTCACCGGCGGCCGGGCCAAGATCGGCATGTACATCGCGCTGCGGCTGCTGCGCGACGGCGCCCACACCACCGTCACCACCCGCTTCCCCAAGGACGCCATCCGCCGCTTCAAGGCGATGGACGACTCCGCGGACTGGATGCACCGCCTGGAGGTCGTCGGCATCGACCTGCGCGACCCGGCCCAGGCCGTCGCCCTCGCCGAGCAGGTCACCGAGGCCGGTCCGCTGGACATCCTGGTCAACAACGCGACGCAGACCGTACGCCGGCTGCCCTCCGCGTACGCCGCGCTCGTCGAGGGCGAGCGTGCCCCGCTGCCCGCCGGCGAGCTGCCCGCCCACCACGTCATCGGCGCCTTCAACTCCGGCGCGGTCGACGGTCTCGCCGCGCTGCCCGTCGGCGTGAGCGGTCTCGACGCCCAGAAGGTCGCCGACCTCGCGCTGGTCGCGGGCAACGCCAGCATCGCCCGGCACCAGGCCGGCACCGCCATCGACGCGGGCGGTCTGGTCCCGGACGTCGTCGACTCCAACACCTGGGTGCAGACCATCGAGCAGATCTCCCCGGTGGAGCTGCTGGAGACCCAGCTCTGCAACTACACCTCGCCGTTCATCCTGATCAGCATGCTGCGCCCGGCGATGGCCCGGGCCGCCGCCCAGGCCGCGAGCAAGCGCGCGTACGTCGTCAACGTCTCCGCCATGGAGGGCGTCTTCGGCCGCGGCTACAAGGGCGCCGGGCACCCGAACACCAACGCCGCCAAGGCCGCCATGAACATGGTGACCCGCACCAGCGCCCAGGAGATGTTCGACACCGACGGCATCCTCATGACCTCGGTCGACACCGGCTGGATCACCGACGAGCGCCCCCACTTCGACAAGCTGCGGCTCGCCGAGGAGGGCTTCCACGCTCCCCTCGACCTGGTCGACGGCGCGGCCCGGGTCTACGACCCGATCGTGCTCGGCGAGCACGGCGAGGACGTGTACGGGGTCTTCCTGAAGGACTACGCGCCCGGTAAGTGGTGATCCGGTGAAGAGGGGCGGGGTACAGGAATTCGGCCAGGTTCACTCGAACGCGTCACACTTTCGTGCCCCATAGAGCGCAGGCGTGCTCATTTGGTTAGTCTGGTGTACACGGCCGGTCAACACGGGTTTCACCGAACCTCCCCAGATCGGCCGGGGACTGGCCTGTCACCGAATGGCCGCGGTCCCGCCCGTCAGTACGGCGCCACCGCGACCGAACGGACCCCCTGTCCCCCTTGATACGCGACACGAAGGAGTGCGCGGTGACACCGGAATCGACCACGCAGGAGAAGCAGCGCCCCGCCGAACCGAACGCGCCGATCGGAACGATCGAGCCGACGCGTCAGCGGCCCGGCGAGCTGGGAAACCTCGAAGTATGGGCCCGCTCGGCCCCCATCCGGCTCGCCGGATACGAGGACGACCTCGCGGAGCCGCACATCCTGCCGGGCATCGACTGACCCGAACCGCAAGCGACGCTTCGCCGCGATGCCCCCGGCCGATCCTCTCTGCCGGGGGCATCGCCCTGTCCGGGCACGGTCGTCCCGCCCGGCAGGGGGGAGCCGCGGGTCACCCCGCGCGGTCCCGGCGCGCCGGCCCGCGCAGCCGTACCGGCGGCAGGTACTCCCGGACCAGCGTGCGATGCCACCATGCCCCGGTCTCCCGCAGCTCGCGCCAGGTGGTGAACCGGTAGCGGTAGAGCAGCGCCCGCACCCGCGCCGGCGGGGCGTCCGGGAACGGGTTGTGGCGCAGCAGCCGCAGCGTGTCGCGGTCCCCGGCGAGCAGCCGCTCCACGAACGGCCCGAACCAGTCGCCCGCGTAGCCGGGGGAGAGCGCCGCGAACCACATCAGCCAGTCGAGCCGCAGATGGTACGGGGCGAACTGGCGCGGCAGCCGGCGCGGATCGCCCGGCTTGCCGCGGAAGCCGTACTCATGCCACACCGTGTCCGGGCCCGGCGCCACCTCGTCGGTGCCCTCGATGACGATCTCGTCCCGGACCCGGCTGACCGTACCGAACGCGCCGTACGTGTTGACCAGATGCAGCGGATCGAAGGAACGGTTCATCGTCTGCCGCCGGGACAGCAGGTTGCGCACCGGATGCCGGCTCTGGACGAGGATCAGCACGGTGGCCGCGCACACCACGACCACGTACCAGAGCGGGGCGCCGGGCCGCTGATGGTCGTGGCCGCCGGGCAGCAGCGAGCCGTCCATCGCCGACAGCGCGAGCAGGATGGTGAGCCAGTTCAGCCAGGCGAAGTTGCCCGAGAGCACCAGCCACAGCTGGGTCGCCACCATCAGCCCGGCCGCGACCGTCGCCACCGGCTGCGGCGCGAACAGCAGCACCGGGACGCCGAGCTGGACGACATGGTTGGCGGCGCACTCGGCCCGGTGCAGCGGCTTCGGCAGGTGGTGGAAGAACCAGCTCAGCGGGCCGGGCATCGGCTGGGTCTCGTGGTGGTGGTACAGGCAGGTCAGGTTCCGCCAGCACGGATCGCCGCGGATTTTGATCAGCCCCGCGCCGAACTCGACCCGGAACAGCAGCCAGCGCAGCAGGAACAGCACCAGCACCGGCGGCCCGGTGTCGGCGTTGCCGAGCAGCACGGCGAGGAAGCCCGTCTCCAGGAGCAGCGACTCCCAGCCGAAGGAGTACCAGGTCTGCCCCACGTTCACGATCGACAGGTACAGCGCCCACAGCAGCAGCCACAGCAGCATCGACACGGGCAGCGGCACCGCGTCCCCCGCGCCCGCCACCAGGGCGAGGGCCAGCAGGGCACCGCCCCAGGCGACGGACGCGAACAGCGCGTCGGAGTAGCGCCACTGGAAGAGGCTGGGCGCGAGGCGGGCCGGGACCCGGCGGGTGAACGCGGGCACGGGCAGCATCCCGCGCGCGCCGATGAGCGCCCGGAACTGCAGGGCCGCCGACACGAAGGCGACCACGTAAAGTCCGGCGAGCCCGCGCTGGAAGACGATCCGGCTCAGCCAGTAGTCGGGCGCGGTGAACCACTGCATCGGCTCGGGGCGAGGTCAGGGCCGGCCGGCAGGCCGGTCAGGCAGAGTCGGCCGGGCGGGCCGACGCCGCCCGCCCGGTCAGCGCCTGTCGGTGTCGTCGCCGGTGCCCTTGGCGTCGGCGTTGTCGTTCGCGGTCCGCTCGCCCTCCGCCTGCGACGGGGTGGTACGGGTCGGCATCCTGTGCGTCTGCTTCTTCTGCGCCGCGTCCATGTCCTCGTCGAGGCGCTCGCCCTCGGCCTGCGAGGGGCTGGTGTACTCGTCGTACTGGCTCATGGCCGCCTCCTCAAGGAGTGCGGGGGAGTACACAAGGAGCGTAACTCCGCGGGCCCGGTCGGGATCCTCGGGAGGTTCCGCGCAGCGAGCCCAGGGGCCCCGGCGGCGCGGGCGCACGGGGCCGCCGCACCGGATGGACGCGCCCGGATTGCGGTCGCCATGGGGCTGCGGCAGTAAGGAGGGAACGACCCGGGGCGAACAAGTGGGAGAACCCAGTGCGCGACGTATCCAGACGACGGCCCTCACGACCCGGCACGCCGCCGCCCGGCACCCGGCCCCGCACCCCGGACGGCCCCCCGTTGGACATCCTGCCGGGTACGTCGCTCAGCGGCCGGGCGCTCACGGCGGCGGGCGGACCGGCGGACGCGCGGGCGGGAGGGCCTGCCGGTGACGCCCCGGGCCCGCGGGCCGGTCTGCGCCCCGGGATCTGGGCGGTCGCCGTGCTGGCCCCCGCCCTGCTGATCGCGGGCTGCTCCCTGGACACCCCCGCCGAGCCGGGCGCGCAGCCGACTCCCGCCACCGTCCGTGAGGTACTGCTGGAACCGGCCGGCGTCCAGGGGCCCGCGCCGTTCGGGCCCTCCACCGTGCAGGAAGGCGCCCCCGCCGCGTCGGACGGCGCGCCCGCGGCGGGACCCGAAGGCGCGGCGCCCGGCGGCGCCACCGGCGCCGCGCCGGCCGGCCGCGCGCTCACCGGCGCCACCCCCGGCCTCTACGGCGGCACCCGCTCCACCGCCAGCTGCAACGTCGAGCAGCAGGTCGCCCTGCTCACCACCGACCCCGCCCGGGCCCGCGCCTTCGCCGAGGCCGCCGGCATCCCCGAGGCCCGGCTCGCCGACTGGCTGCGCGGTCTCACCCCGGTCCTGCTGCGCGCCGACGCCCGGGTCACCAGCCACGGCCTCCGCGACGGCCGCGCCGCGCCCTTCCAGTCCGTCCTCCAGACGGGCACCGCCGTCCTCGTCGACGAGTACGCGACCCCGCGCGTGCGCTGCGCCGGCGGCAACCCGCTGCGTGCCCCGGCCCCCGCGCCCGGTGCCCGGCACAAGGGCCGGCCGTGGCCCGGCTACCGCCCCGACCGGGTCGTCGCGATCACCCCGACCAACAGCGTCGTCCGCAGCCTGGTCCTCGCGGACGGCGCCGGCAACACCTGGTTCGAGCGGCCGGCGGGCAGCGATGGCGAGGCGGACCGCAGCCCCGACACGACACCGTCGTGCGACCCGGCCACCTGTGACCTCGTCGCCGCGCCGCCCGCGCCGCTGTCGGAGACGGCCGGTTCGCCCGCGTTCTCCGGCGACCCGGCCGGACCGCCCGGCGGGACGGGCTCCGGCGGCTCCTCCGTACCCGGGCCGCCGCCCGGTCCCGGATCCGGTGTCCCGATGCCCGACGGTCCCAATGCCCCGGCCGGCTCGGGGCAGCCCGGCGTCCCGGACGGGCCGGACGCGCCCGCGCCGGCCGACGGAGGCGTACCGGGCGGGATGGACAGCCCGGACGTACGGCTCGCCCCTGAGGGCCCCGGACTCCCCGACGGTCCCGGCTTCCCGGACGGCCCCGGTCTCCCTGACGGGCCGGGCGCGCCGAACGGGCCGGACGGTCCCGACGGGCCGATCGCCCCGGACAGCCCCCCGGCCGCCCCCGACGCGCCGCCCGCCCCCGACGCCGTATCGCCCGACGGCCGGTCCTTCGACGGTGCCGCGCCCGGGCAGCCCGGAACCGAGCCGGGGCGCGGGCCCGAGACCGCCTGAGGTGACGCGACGCGGCGGGCCGCGGGGCGCCGGGCGGCACCGGCCCGGCGGCTCCCCGCCGTGCGGTCCCGCCGCGCTGTGCATAGCGTGGGCCCCATGAGCGCGGGCAGCGGGGGCGGCGATGCCGCGGCGGCGGGCCGGTGCCGCCGCGCGACACAGTCGACCGAGCCGGCCGGCTGCTTCTTCCAGGAGCTGGGCCGGGAATTCCGGATGGGCAGCTTCGACTGGGACCTGCTCACCGGCCGCCTGGAGATGGACGAGACCGCCCTCGCCGTCTTCGACATGGCGCCCGGCGAGTACGACGGCGTCCCCGAGACGCTCGGCTCGCGCGTCCTCGCCGACGAGGCCCGCCGGCTCGACGCGATGGTCGCCCAGGCCCTGAAGGACGGCAACGACCGCTACGGCGCCTACTTCCGGCTCCGCGACCGGTCCGGCACCCAGCGCTGGACCCACACCCAGGGCCTGGTCCGGCGCGACGAGACCGGCCGGCCGGTCCGTATCCTCGGCGTGGTCCGCGACGCCTCCGAGGAACTCTCCGAGTCCGCCACCCGCCTCGGCCTCGACGAGGGCCGCCGCGAGCGCACCAACATCGTCGAGGCCACCACCGCCGCGCTCGCCCACGCCCGTACCGTCCAGGACATCACCGACATGCTCGGCGCCGCGCAGGGCCTGGAGTACTTCGGCGCGGCCAGTCTCGTCATGGGCCTGCTGGAGGGCGGCCGGATCCATCTGGTGGCCGAGGGGCCCACCGGCACGTTCGTGCCCGGCACCCGCTACACCCGGGTGGACGAGCCGTATCCGATGGGCAAGGCGATCCGTACCCTGCGGCCGCTCTTCATCGACACCCCCGAGGAGTTCGCCGCCGACTACCCGGTGCTGTGGCCGCACGTCTCCGACCTCGGCGTCACCTCCGCCGCGTATCTCCCGCTGATCGCCCAGGCCCGCCCCATCGGCGCCCTCGGCCTGCTCTACCGCGACCGGATCGGCTTCAGCCCCGACGAGCGCAACCTGCTGGTGGCGCTGGGCAGCTCCATCGCCCAGAGCCTCCAGCGGGCCATGCTGTACGAGCAGGAGCACGACCTGGCCGAAGGGCTCCAGCAGGCGATGCTGCCCCGCCGCATCCCGGAGGTGCCCGGCGCGCAGATAGCGGTCCGCTACCGCTCCGCCCGGATGGGCCGGGACATCGGCGGAGACTGGTACGACGTCATCCCGCTGCCCGGCGACCGGGTCGGCGCCGTCATCGGCGACGTGCAGGGGCACGACACCCAGGCCGCCGCCGTGATGGGACAGCTGCGGATCGTGCTGCGCGCGTACGCCGCCGAGGGGCACACCCCCGCCACCGTGATGGCCCGCGCCTCCGTCTTCCTCCACGAACTGGACACCGACCGCTTCGCCACCTGCACGTACGCCGAGACCGACCCCGCCACCGGGCTCGTCCAGATCGTCCGCGCGGGGCACGTCGACCCGCTGGTCCGGGACCCCTCCGGCACGCCGCGCCGGCTGCCCGTCGAGGGCGGGCTGCCGCTCGGCCTGTCCGCCGAGTTCGACCACCTCGACTATCCCGTCACCACCGTCGAACTCGACCCGGGCGAGACCCTGCTGCTCTACACCGACGGTCTCGTCGAGAAACCCGGATCCGACCTCGACGAAGGGCTCCAGTGGCTGTCCTCCCTGGTCAAACGAGGCCCCCGGGAGCTCGACGAACTCGCCGACCAGCTCTGCGACGTCGTCGACGAACGCGGGGGCGACGACGACGTGGCGATCCTGCTGCTGCGCCGCGAGGGCGCCCGGCAGCCCGCCTCGGCGGGGCGGCTCCAGCAGCACGTCGGGCAGGACGACCCGGAGGCGCTGCGGGCCTCCCGGCACATGATCCGCGCGGCCGTACGGGCCTGGGGCGCCGAAGTCCGCTCGGACGAGATCGAGCTGGTCGCCGACGAACTGGTGACGAACGCCCTCATGCACACCGAGGGCGGGGCCATCGTGACCCTGCGGATGCTGCCCGGTCCCGAGCAGCGGCTGCGCGTCGAGGTCGAGGACGGCTCCAGCGTGCTGCCGCGCCGGCGCGAGGCCGGCGACTCGGTGGTCTCGGGCCGAGGCCTGCTGCTGGTGGAGCAGATCTCCGACCAGTGGGGAGTGGAGCCGCGCGGCAACGGCAAGAGTGTGTGGTGTGAGTTCGCCACCGGGGACGCCGGAGCCGCGGACGCCGCCGCACCGGCCGGGGACGGCGAGGCCGGCTCGTCCACCGAGTCCGACGGAATCCCCGGCTTCCTCGACCCGGCCGAACTCGCAGGCCTCGTCGACGCCGCCGGGGCCACGGGCACCGCCAAGGCAGCCGGGACCGCCGACGCCTCCGAGGCGGCCGACACCGGCCGGCTGCCCGAGAACTGACGGCCCCGCCCGGCGGGCGTGCCCCGGGCCGGTGCGGCAGGGTGGGGACATGCCCGAACTGCCCGAGGTCGAAGCCCTGCGCGCGTTCCTCGACGACCACCTCGTGGGCAAGGAGATCGCCCGCGTGCTGCCCGTCGCGATCAGCGTGCTCAAGACGTACGACCCGCCCCCGGACGCCCTCGACGGAACGCGGGTCACCACTGTCGCCCGGCACGGCAAGTTCCTGGACATCGCCGCCGAGGGCACGGCGGGCCCGCTCCACCTCGTCACCCACCTCGCCCGGGCCGGCTGGCTCCAGTGGAAGGACGTGCTGCCCTCCGGCCCGCCCCGGCCCGGCAAGGGGCCGCTCGCCCTGCGCGTCGCGCTCACCGGCGGCGACGGCTTCGACCTCACCGAGGCGGGCACCACCAAACGCCTCGCGGTGTACGTCGTCCACGACCCCGCCGACGTGCCCGGCGTCGCCCGCCTCGGCCCCGACCCGCTCGCCGACGCCTTCGACCTGGCGGCGTTCACCGCCCTGCTCGCCGGGGAACGGCGCCGTATCAAGGGCGCCCTGCGCGACCAGAGTCTCATCGCCGGCATCGGCAACGCCTACAGCGACGAGATCCTGCACGCGGCCACGATGTCCCCGTACAAACCGGCGCAGAACCTCACGCCCGAGGAGATCGCCCACCTCTACACCGCGATGCGTACGACTCTCGCCGACGCCGTGGCCCGCTCGCACGGCCTCGCCGCCGGGCGGCTCAAGGCCGAGAAGAAGAGCGGGATGCGCGTCCACGGCCGTACCGGCGAGGCCTGCCCGGTGTGCGGCGACACCATCCGCGAGGTCTCCTTCAGCGACTCCTCGCTCCAGTACTGCCCCACCTGCCAGACCGGCGGCCGCCCGCTCGCCGACCGCCGGATGTCCCGGCTCCTGAAGTAGGACCCGAGCGCGCGATCGCTCCCCGCCATGGCCGCGCCGCGCTGGCATAGACTCCCGCGCATGCTGCGCGTACTGGCCGTCGACGACGAGGCGCCGGCCCTCGGGGAACTCCTCTATCTGCTGCGGGCCGACCCGCGCGTGCGCAGCGCCGAGGGCGCGAGCGACGCCACCGAGGCGCTGCGCCGGCTCGGCCGCGCCGTGGACGCCGGACCGGACCGCGACGGGGCCGACGGCGTGGACGTGGTCTTCCTCGACATCCACATGCCGGGGCTCGGCGGACTCGACCTGGCCCGGCTGCTCGGCGGCTCCGCGCGGCCGCCGCTGATCGTGTTCGTCACCGCCCACGAGGGCTTCGCCGTCCAGGCCTTCGACCTGGAGGCGGTCGACTACGTCCTCAAGCCGGTACGGCGCGAGCGCCTCGCCGAGGCCGTCCGGCGCGTCCACGACCTCGTCCACGCCACCAGCCAGGCCGCGCAAGCCGCCCAGGCCGCGCAGGCGGACCGGACCCCCGAGCAGATCCCCGTCGAACTCGGCGGCGTCACCCGCTTCGTGCCCGTCGACGACATCGCGTACGTGGAGGCCCAGGGCGACTACGCGCGGCTGCACACCGACCAGGGCAGCCACCTCGTCCGCATCCCGCTGTCCACCCTGGAGGAACGCTGGGCCGACCGCGGATTCGTCCGGATCCACCGCAGCCACCTCGTCGCGCTCGCCCGGATCGACGAACTCCGGGTCGACAGCGGCGCGACCTCCGTCCGCGTCGGCGCCGCCGAACTCGCCGTCTCCCGCCGGCACGCCCGCCACCTGCGGGACCTGCTCATGCGCCGGCCCGCCGGCTGACCCCGTACCCCTCGCGCGTACCCCTTCACCGGCCCGGCCCGTCCACCCCGCGAACGACGCCTACCGCCCCGACCTGCGGCTGCGTAGACTCCACGGGCCCATCGACCCTGAGGGAGCGGACGCCGATGTCCGAGCAGCACCCGCCGCGCCGGCCCCGCCGCGAGACCGTCACGTACGCCTCGGCCGTCGGCGCCGGAGCCGTGCCCGGGCCCCGCCCCCGGCCGCAGCACCCGCCCGCCCGCTCCGAGATCAGCGAGCAGACCACCCTCGGCCACACCTACGTCCGCTCCCTCATGCGCAGTCAGCTGCGGGCCGCCCTCACCGGCCTCGGCGCGCTCGCGCTGCTCGTCGGCTCGCTGCCGCTGCTGCTCGCCCTGCCCGCGCCCGAGGCCGCCGTGTGGGTGACCCTCGGCGTCGGCGTGCACCCCGTCGTATGGGCCATCGCCCGCTGGTACGTCCGCCGCGCCGAGCGCAACGAACGCGACTTCACCCGCCTCGTCGAGCGGTGACCGCCCGCGCATGAACCACACCTACGCGGTCGTCGCCGTCGCCGGCGTCGTCCTCGCCACCGTCCTCATCGGCGCGCTCGGCCTGCGGATCTCCCGGACCACCTCCGACTTCTACGTGGCCTCCCGCACCGTCGGACCGCGCCTCAACGCGGCCGCCATCAGCGGCGAGTACCTGTCCGCCGCCTCCTTCCTCGGCATCGCCGGACTCGTCCTCGTGCAGGGCCCGAGCATGCTCTGGTACCCCGTCGGCTACACCGCCGGATATCTGGTGCTGCTGCTCCTGGTCGCCGCCCCGCTGCGCCGCTCCGGCGCGTACACGCTGTCCGACTTCGCCGAGGCCCGCCTGGAATCGCCGCTGGTCCGCCGGGTCGCCAGCCTCTTCGTCGTCGGCATCGGCTGGCTCTACCTGCTGCCCCAGCTCCAGGGCGCCGGGCTCACCCTGGAGATCGTCACCGGCGCGCCCGACTGGCTCGGCGGTGTCGTCGTCGCGCTCGTCGTCACCGGGATCGTCGCCGCCGGCGGCATGCGCAGCATCACCTTCGTACAGGCGTTCCAGTACGGGCTGAAGCTGACCGCCCTGCTGGTGCCGGCGCTCTTCCTGCTCGCCGCCTGGTTCGGCGACGGCACCCCGACCGCCCGCTTCGACGCCCCCGCCGTCCTGCGCGACCACACCGCCGTGAAGATCGCCGACACGGTACGCGTCCGGGTCGACGCGCCCGTGACGCTCACCGTCACCGGACGCGTCGACGGCACCCCGTACACCGGGGACACCGTCACCCTCGACCGCGGCGGCCACCATGTGGAGCGCGGCACCGAACTGGCCTTCCCCGCCGGGTCCCGGGTGCCCGAGCGGGCACCGGCCGGGCTCGACGAGGACGAGCCGGCGCTCGACTCGCTCGGCTGGTCCCAGCCGCTCGCCGGAAGCCGCGAAGGCCATCAGCTGTACGCCACGTACGGACTGATCCTCGCCACCTTCCTCGGCGCGATGGGCCTGCCCCATGTCGCCGTCCGCTTCTACACCAGCCCCAACGGCCGGGCCGCCCGCCGCACCACCCTCGTCGTCCTCGGCCTTGTCGGCGCCTTCTACCTGCTGCCGCCGCTCTACGGCGCGCTCGGCCGGATCTACGCCCCCGAACTCGCCCTGACCGGTGCCTCCGACGCCGCCGTCCTCGTGCTGCCGCAGCGGATGTTCGGCGGGGTCCTGGGCGATCTGCTCGGCGCGCTCCTCGCGGGCGGCGCCTGCGCGGCGTTCCTGTCGACGGCCTCCGGGCTGACGATGTCGGTGGCCGGGGTGCTCACCCAGGACGTGCTGCCCGCGCGCGGCGTACGGCACTTCCGGCTCGCCACCCTGCTGGCCACCGCCGTGCCGCTGGGCGCCGGGCTCGTCACCTCCGACGTGCCGGTCGCCGACGCCGTCGGGCTCGCCTTCGCGGTCTCCGCCTCCTCCTTCTGCCCGCTGCTCGTGCTCGGCATCTGGTGGCGCCGGCTCACCCCGCCGGGCGCCGTCGCGGGACTGCTGCTCGGCGGCGGTTCCGCGCTCGCGGCGGTGATGGCGACCCGGGCCGGACTGCCGCCGGAGGGCTGGCCGCACACCCTGATGGCCTGGCCCGCCGTGTGGTCGGTGCCGCTCGGCTTCCTCAGCATGATCCTGGTGTCGCTGGCCACCCCGCACCGTGTCCCGGCGGGCACCTCCCGGATACTCGCGCGGCTGCACCTGCCGGAGGAACTCGGCGGCCGGCCCGAACCGCACCTCCGCGACCAGCGGACCCGCGGGGCGGGACGGTGAACGGCATCGCCCTGGCCGCGGCGAGCGCGGTCGGCGCCGTGCTCCTCGCCGCCGGTGCCGTCCTCGGCCGGATCAGCGCCCGGCGCGGGCCCCAGGCCGCCGAACTCGACCTCGGCACCCCCGTCGAACGGGCCACCTTCCACACCCTGCACACCGCCTCGCTCGCCGCGCCGCCGCTGCGCGCCGGGCTCACCGAGGAGACCGCGGGCCGGGCGGCCGGCCGGCTGCGTTCGCTGCTCGGCACCGAGGCGCTGTGCCTGACCGACCGCGACGGCGCCGTCCTGGCCTGGGACGGGCCCGGCGGCGGCCACCACCGTGGCGCGGTGACGGAACTGGTCGCCGGGACCCTCGCCTCCGGCCGCGGCCGGTCCGCCCACGCCGGCTGCTGCGACGTCGACTGCCCGCTGCGCTGGGCCGTGGTGGCCCCGCTCACCGGTGAGGACGGGGTGCTCGGCGCGCTCGTCGCGTACGGCTCCCGGGAGTCGGCGGTGCTCGTGCGGGCCGCGACGGAACTGGCCCGCTGGGTGTCCGTCCAGCTCGAACTGGCCGAGCTGGACCGCTCCCGCACCCGCATCGTCGAGGCGGAGATCCGCGCCCTGCGCGCGCAGATATCCCCGCACTTCATCTTCAACTCCCTCGCCGCCATCGCCTCGTTCGTCCGCACAGACCCCGAACAGGCCCGTGAACTCCTCCTGGAGTTCGCCGACTTCACCCGCTACTCCTTCCGTCGGCACGGCGAGTTCGCCCAGCTCGCCGACGAACTACGGGCCATCGAGCAGTACTTGGCACTCGCCGGGGCCCGGTTCGGCGACCGGCTCAAGGTGACGCTCCAGATCGCGCCCGAAGTGCTGCCGGTGGCCCTGCCGTTCCTCTGTCTGCAGCCGCTGGTCGAGAACGCGGTCAAGCACGGTCTGGAGGACTCCGCCGAGGGCTGCCGGGTGACGATCGCGGCCCGGGACGCCGGCGCGGAGGCCGTGGTCGTCGTCGAGGACGACGGGGTCGGCATGGACCCGGAGGCGCTGCGCGCCCTCCTGCGCGGCGACCGCCCGGCCGGCTCCGGCCTCGGCCTGTCCAACGTCGACGAGCGGCTGCGGCAGGTGTACGGGGCGGAGTACGGCCTGGTCATCGAGACCGGGGCCGGGGCGGGCATGAAGGTGACGGTACGGATCCCCAAGTACCGCCCGGGTGTGCACCCGACCCCGTGATCGTCACGGGTGCGCCGTCAGCACAGATGCAGGGCCAAGTGGCCGAGTGCCACGCCCAGTTGCCAGGCGGGCAGCCACACCTGCCGCTCCTCGTCGAGCGCTCCGGGTCCGGCGAGACCGGCCAGGCCCGCCAGATCCGTGGCGCGCAGTTCGGTCGCGCGCAGCCGTCCCCAGGTGTCCCGGGCGAGCGCCAGGTCCGCTTCGGGGAGGCCGTTCGCCGACCGGGCGAGCCGGGTCTCGACCCAGACCGACCACGGATGGTCGTGCGCGGTGCGCGAGAGCCAGCGGTCCGGTCCGCCACCGGACCCGGACAGCAGGATGGTGAGGGTCAGGGTCCGCAGACCCGCCCGGTACTCCAGCGAGCCGGGCGCGACCAGACCGCTGGTGCGGAGCAGGTCGTCGGCGGCGTACTCGGCGCACAGCCAGTCCATCGGGACGGCGAGCCCACTCCTGTCGCCGTCACCGTCGTGGCCGCTTCCGTCGCCGTCGCCACCGCGACCCGCGCCGCCGTTCGTGCTTTCGGGCAGCACCGTGGCCCCCTTCTTCCGGATGTCCTGGACGAGGCTGGCACCGAGCCTGCTCCTCGGCGGGCGGGCGTGGGGCGTATTTCGCCCAACTCGTCCGTCTGTTCCGGCATCCGGACCCGGCACGACGTCGCAGGTGAGCGCCGTGGGGCGGGGGTGAAGCCAGAGGTGGAGGAGGGTTCAGCCGAGCAGGGCGTACACCGCCGTCGCGTGGGCGGCGACCTCGTCCGTCCCCGCGTCGCACAGGGTGATGTCGGCGAACGCCATCCGCTTGCCCGCCTTCGTCAGCCGGGCCCGCACGAGCACGTCCGCGCCGGTGACCGCCCGCTGGAAGGTGATCGACTGCTGGACGGTCGTCATCGGGACGAAGCCGCCCCGCGCGGCGGACACGGCGATCACCGTCGCCGTGTCGGCGGCGGCCATCAGCGCCTGACCGCTGAGCCCGCCGCCCTCCCGGGCGAGCCGGTCGGACCAGGGGAGCCGCAGGACCGCCCCCTGGCCGTCCGCGTCGAGCGAGTCGACGGTCAGGCCCAGGTCGAGCACCCACGGGGCGAAGTTGTCGGAGAGGATCTTGTCGGCGGCAGCGGGAGTCAGCGTCACGCCCGTCATTGTGCGGTGGCGGCCGCCGGCCGGGCAACGGCCGTACGCCGCCGCGGCCGGTAGCCGGGCAGCCGGTGGCCGAGCTGCCGCAGCGCGTAGTGCGAGCGGGACTTGACCGTGCCGGCCGGGATGCCGAGGTCGTCGGCGGCCTCGCGGACGGTCAGACCGTCGAAGTAGAGCCGGACGAGGACCGCGCGGTGCTCCGGGCTCAGGCCCCGTACCGCCGCCCGTACGTCGAGGGCCGCGTCGCGCGACTCCGTACCGCCGGCCGGATCGGCGGTGACGGCGAGGACGGCGTCGCCGATCTCGGCGGGGCGCGACAGCCGGGAGCGGCGGGCGTCTATGGCGAGCCGCCGGGCGACCGTGAACAGCCAGGGCCGCATCGACGTGTACGAGGCGTCGAAGGCCTCCGGGTGCAGCCAGGCCCGCAGCAGGGTCTCCTGCACCAGGTCCTCGGCCCGCTGCCGGTCGCCGTGGGTCAGTTTGAGCAGGAAGGCCAGCAGGGCCTGGCCGTGCTCGTGCTGGAGCTCGGCCAGGGCCCGCTCGTCGGTGGTCGTCCTCGCCGTCGCGGAAGCCAGGGTCGCCGTGTTCGTCGCTGTCGCCGTCGTCATGCGCGGTATGGCAGCGCATCCGCGCGGCGAGGGACAGGGAACGGACAGCGGTCTGCGACGAACGGTTCGCACGGAGCGGTGAATGGCAGCGCGGGGGAGCGCCGCGAGTCCGTTGCGTCCGTTCCAGCGTGGTTTGTGGTGAATCACCGCATTGATTCTTGACTGGGGCTTTACGTCAGGGTGAATTCAGCTGACCAGATGTTCATCCTATGAATCGGTGGAGCCTGGCAGATGACCCCTCGCACCCGCCCTGGCGCGGCGGCCCTCGCCGCCGTCCTGCTCGCCACGGCCACCGCCTGCGCAGGCGCCGACCACAGCCCCGAACACCCGGCCCAGCCCGCCGCGCAGAGCCGGGGTCCGCACCGCGCCACGCCACCCGCTGCGGCCCCTTTCACCCTCGTGGCCTCGGGCGACGTGCTGCCCCACGACTCGATCATCCGTCAGGCCGCCGTCGACGCGGGCGGCTCCGGCTACGACTTCAGTCCCATGTTCGAGAGTGTGAAACCCGTCGTCTCCGGCGCCGACCTGGCGATCTGTCACATGGAGACCGTCTACGGCGAGGAGGGCGGCCCCTTCACCGGCTACCCCGACTTCACGTCACCGCCGCAGGTCGCCGCGGGCCTCAAGGGGACCGGATACGACTCCTGTTCCACCGCCTCCAACCACAGCCTCGACGACGGCGCCGACGGGCTGCGCCGCACCCTCGACGCCCTCGACGAGGCGGGCGTACGGCACGCCGGCTCGGCCCGCAGTGCCGCCGAGGCGTCCAGGACCACGCTGCTCAAGGCGGGACGCGCCACCGTCGCCCAGCTCGCGTACACCTACGACACCAACGGCCATCCGCTGCCCGAGGGCCAGCCCTGGGCGGTCAACACGATCGACGAACAGCGCATCGTCAAGGACGCCCGCGCCGCCCGCCGGGCCGGCGCCGACGTCGTGGTGGTCTCGATCCACTGGGGCACCGAATGGGAGAACGAACCCGACGAGGACCAGCTCGCCCTCGGCCGCGCCCTGACCGCCTCGCGCACCGGGAACCGCCCTGACATCGACCTCATCCTGGGGACGCACGCCCATGTGCCCCAGGCGTACGAGAAGGTCAACGGCACCTGGATCGTGTACGGCATGGGCGACCAGATCGCCGGCCGGATGGTCAACTACTCCGGCGACCTGGACCGGCGCGGCAACGAGGGCACCCTGGCCCGCTTCACCTTCACCCCGCCCGCCGCGCCCGGCCGCCGGTGGGAGGTCACCAAGGCGGAGTTCGTGCCGCAGTACTTCGACACCTCCCGCGGCCGGGTCGTCGACCTGAGCGCGGCGGTGAAGGACGGCGAGGAGCAGTACGCCGAGATCCGCGACGCCATCCGGGACGTCGTCCTCGACCGGGGCGCCGCCCGCGACGGCCTGGTGATGGCCCCGTAGGGACTGTCCGGGTTCCGGGTTCCGGGTTCCGGGTCCTGGGTCCTGGGGGCTACGGGACGACGGTCACCGGCCAGCGGCCCGCCTTGACCAGGCGTACCGCCACCGAGCCGATGAAACGGTGGCCGGCCGACTCGGAGGCGCCCACGACCACCGCGTCCGCCGTCAGTTCGTCGGCGGCCGTGACCAGACCCGTGTACGCGTCGCCGCGCAGCGTGTGGAACTCCCAGCGCACCTGCCAGGTCGCCCGCACCCGCTCCGCCGACTCCTTGATCTCGGCCGCGATGCTGTCGGCGATCTCGTCGGTGGGCTCGACGACCGGGGCCCCGAGTGCCGCGCCGGGGGGCAGGACGGGCTGGACGTACACCAGGGCGAGCCGCGCGTTCTGCCGGCGGGCCAGTCCGGCCGCGTACGCCGCCGCGCGGAGCGAGGACGCGGAACCGTCCACTCCGGCGACGATCACCTTGGGGCCGTCCGTACCTCGTTCGAATCCACTCACGACCTGAGGTTATCGGCTCATCAGGTGCTTTCGGACAGGTGGCCGGGTGTGGCTGCCCACACCGCGCCATCCTCCGTTCGCACTATTGGTCATGAAAAACGATGAGACGCTTCCCAGGCGCCGGGCGCTGTTGCGCGGGGCGGCCGCTCTGGGGGTCACCGCTGCTGTCGGCGTCTTCGCCGTGAACCGCCTGACCGACTCGGGCACCGGGTCCGGCACCGGGTCCGGAACGGGGTCCGGAACGGGGTCCGGTACGGGGGCAGCAGGCGGCGCCACCGCGGCCGGCTCGCCCCCCTCGGCGGGTGCGCCCCAGGCGACCGGTGCGGCCGGTCCGCAGGCGCGGGCCCAGGCGCGGGCGGCCGCCCGGAAGCCCACCGCGTACCGGCTCCAGCCGATGACCGACTACGCGCCCCCCGCCTTCCGGCGGGCCACCCCGCCCGTGCGGACGCGGCCCTTCCTCCAGCTCGGCGGGGTCGGGCGGTCGATGGTGCTCACCTTCGACGACGGGCCCGATCCCCGCTACACCCCGGAGATCCTCGCCACCCTGCGCCGCTACGGCTGCCGCGCGATGTTCTTCGTCTGCGGCGAGATGGCGATCGACAATCAGGACCTGCTCAAGCAGATGGCCGCGGACGGCCATGTGGTCGGCAACCACACCTGGACCCACCCCGAACTGCCCAAGATGCGCCCGTCCGTCATCCGCCGGGAGATCACCTCCACCAGCGACATCATCGAACGGGCCCTCGGCACGCCGCCGTCGTGGTTCCGCGCTCCCTACGGGGCGTGGAACCGGATCGTGTTCGAGACCGGCGCCGAGCTGGGCATGGAGCCGCTCGCCTGGACCGTGGACACCACCGACTGGGAGGAGCCGCCCACCGACACCATCGTCCGGCGGGTTCTGGACGGGGTCGGGGACGGCGTCGTCGTGCTCAACCACGACGCGGGCGGCAACCGTTCGCACAGTGTCGCCGCGATCAAGCAGTACCTGCCCCGGCTCCTCGACGCCGGCTACACCCTCACGGTGCCGCGCCGCTGAGCGCGTACGCCGACGGGCCCGGCGCACCGCGTTGTCCGGGTGCCGGGCCCGCGACGTACGCGGTGCCCGCCGGCTACCGGGTCTCGACCAGGCGGGCGTAGACGACGACGTTGCCGTCGTAGCCGTGCGCCCGGGTGTAGCCGCCGCCGCAGGTGATGACGCGCAGTTCGGCCGCGCCGGTGTCCCCGTAGACGCGGACCCCCGGGAAGTCGTTCTTGGCGTATACCTCGACGCCGTAGACCTCGAACACGGCCACCCGGCCGTCGTACCGCTCGACCTCGACGCGCCGGCCCTTCTCCAGGGAGCCGAGACCGTAGAAGACGGCGGGGCCCGCCATGTTGTCGACGTGGCCGACGACGATGGACGTGCCGCGCTGACCGGGCGCGATGCCGTTCTGGTACCAGCCGGCCAGGTTGGCGTCCTGGGGTGGCGGGGCGGCGATCCAGCCGTCCGGGTCCAGGCCGACGTCCATGATGGGTGCCGCGACCCGGAGGGCCGGGATCCGGATCCGCGAGGCGGGAGCGAAGGGCAGCGGCTGCACACCGGTCGTCTCCGGTGCCCGGGCGACCGGGTGGCCCGCCGGGTGCGCGGCCGCGGCGGGCTGCGGCGGGCCGGATTCGAAGCCGACCCCGTTGCGCATTATCGCGAGGCCCGAGAGCATGACGAGAGCCAGCGCACCCCAGGGCTGGCGTCTCCTGGCGGCATCGAAGAGGCTGAAGTCGGTGCGGCTCATGGTTCTCCCTTGACGGCGTCACGGGAACGGTAAGGGTGCCCGCGCGGACCGGCGATCCGAGCGCGGACGAACGGGTGGCGGGGCTCCGCCGGGTGGGGTACGGGGCTGTTCGGTGCCGGCGCGGCGTGGCGCGGCGGGCGAGCGCCACGGGCGCTGCCGTACGCGCGCGGTGGGCGCGGCTCGGGTGAACGGGTGATGATCCGTTCGAGTGCTCGTCAGATGATCGCCCCGGACGTCTGTGACCTGCGGTTCCGCCCGCTCCCGGCCCCCGTTCGGCCGAACTCCGGACTCACCGGGGCGGCCCAGTACCGAAGTGCGTCGGCTGTCCCGGCTTGTGAGGGTTCGTCATGGAAGGCGTACTCGTCGATACTCCCGGGGCGCCGCTTCGGGGCGTCTTCCACTGGAGGTTCCACCATGCGTGCTGCTCGCACTCTGGCGGTGACGGCGACCGCGTTCGCGGCGCTCGGGCTCGCGGCCCCCCTCGCCACCGCCACCAACGGGCCGAGGGAGGTCACGGTCAATCCGTTCGACGTCCACGCGGGGTCGACGATCACCATCACGGCCCGGGGCTGTGGCCACGGCGGCACGGTCACGTCCAACGCGTTCCCCGAGACCAACCTCTCGGTGAACCACAACGGTCTGTCCAGCGCCATCGCCCGCGTGTACAACAACGCGACGCCCGGCAGCTACAACCTGGCCGTCCGCTGCAACGACGACCGCGAGGTCACCACCCACCCGTTCCGGGTCCTGCCCGGCCGGGGCGCGGAAGGCGGTCTCGGCGGCGCGTTCACCCCCAGCTCCACGGAGATGGCGGTGGGCGGCAGCCTCGTCGCCGCCGCTGCCCTGGGCGGCGGGCTGATCGTCCTGCGCCGGCGCCGTACGGCCGGTGCGGAGGTCTGAGCCGGCCGGACCTCCCGGCGGGCGCCCTGAGCCCCCGTCGCCCCCGAGTCCGGTCCTGGGCCCGGGGGCGACGGGCATCACGGCGGCCCGTGCGGCCGTACGAGCAGGGGAGCGCGGCAGCCGCCGCGCCGTCAGTGCCGGCGACCCGAGGCCGTCCTGCGGCGGATCGTGTACGCCAGACCGCCCGCGGCGGCGAGCACGAGGGCCCCGCCGAGCGCCATCGTCCCGGGCCCGGTCGCTTCGAGGGAGCCGCCGAGACCGCCCTGCACCCCGCGGGGCGGGGTGAGGACCGTCGAACGGGCCGTCGGGACCGTGCCGGACGCGCCGCCGCTGATGGTCAGGTTGACCGTGCCCTGGCCGCCGCCGGTGCAGTTGAAGGCCACCATGTAGACCGCGCCCTGCCGGGCGTCGGCGTCCACCGTGGCGGTGGCCGAGGAGCCGGGCGCGATGGTGACGGTGTCGAAGACGCCGGACGACGCCGTCGCCGTACTCGAACAGCCCGGCGCGCTGAGCGTGATCCGGCCGCCCGGCGCGACGGTCCCGGGCGTGATGACGAAGTCGACCGAGCCGCCCGTCTGGGGCGGCTGCGGCACCGGAGCGCCGCCGGCGACGGAGACGGGGGCGGCCAGGGCGAGGGCGGCCGCCCCCAGAACTGCGGTGGACGCGGCACGTATCGCGCGCATGGTGGATCCTCCGGGTCATCCGAGGAGCAGCCGCGGAAGCGGTTTCCGCGAGAGGGGCGAGATGCACCTCGATGCCCGAAACGCTAGGAGTGCCTTACCACAGCCGCGATCCCAGACGTGCGAACGGGGCACCGAAGTCCCCCGCCTGGACTAGTCGTCGGTCGCGCAGCCGGCCCGTGCCTCCTTCCGCTCAGCCGTTGAGCTGCGGGAACAGGTCGGTGAGGGGACCGGCGGTGGCCGCCATGCCCCGGCCGAACGGCGCGTCGAAGTCCCAGATCAGGAAGAGCAGGAAGGCGATGAGCGCGCTGAAGAGCCCGGCGAGCAGCAACTCCCGCCCGGTGCGCCGGATCTGGAAGATGAAGATCAGGCCCACCGTCACCAGGGCGCCGATGATGAGGCCGAACCAGACCACACCGGGCATCGTCTCGCCGGCGTTCTGCCCGCGGGCACCGCGCGCGTCGTCCGCCACCGACACCTGGTCGACCAGCGGCTGGTACGCCTCGCCCTCGAAGTCGTTCGCGGGCTGGTAGTCGGTCACGCCGCGCCGGACCTTGGCGAGCAGCTCGGTGCCCTGAGGATCCAGCGAGCCGTGCTCCGCCATGTACGGGAACTCCTTCTCGACGACGTGCGCGGCGTACGCGTCGATGTCGGCCCGGATCCGGTCGCGCACCGCGGCCGGGTACACCTGGACGCGCTCCTTGATCTCGTGGAGGGCCTGCGCCTCCTGGCGCACGGTCTCCTGGGCGGCGCTGCGGGCCTCCCAGACGCCGGCGATGGCCAGGCCGAGGACGATGGCGTACACCACGCCGATCATCATCGTCATGTACTCGATGACGTCCGGGGTCTCACTCGGGTCGTCGTCCACCGGGATGCGCCGGTGGTTGATGACCACGATGGTGAGGACGACGGCGCACGCGGCGGCCATCGCAAGGGTGAGAACAAGCCATTCGGACAAGGGTTTCCTCTCGTGGCCCGGTGGGGCGGGCGGGTGCGGGGGGCGGGGGGTCGTGGGTGGTGCGGGATGCGCGCGTGGACGTGGCCGGTGGGGCGGCTGTCAGCGGGAGCGCGGGCGCAGGACCGCGGTCGCGAGGACCGCGGGCGCGATGACCAGGAGCGTCGTGGTGAGCACGCTCGGGGAGCTCTTCGGCTTGATCCGGGCGGCCCGCTGGTAGTGCGGCAGCGCGACCGGGGAAGGGGCCGGCGGGCGGGGGCGCGCGCTCGGGGGCGGGGGCGGCGGCTGCGCCTCCCGGGTGGTGGGGGCCGGGCGTGGCGGCGCGGGCCGGGGCGGCGGCGTGGTCCGTACGGGCGGTGGTGGCGGCGTGGGCTTCGGGGCCGGAGGAGGGACCGGCGCCGGTGGCGGCGTGGTGGGCCGCGGCGGATGGGTCGGGTGGGGTGGATGCGTCGGGTGCGGGGGATGGGGCGGATGGGTCGGGAAGCACGGCCCCGGCCCGGCGGTGGAGAAGGCGAAGACCGAGCCGTCCGGCGCGGTCGAGGCGTAGGCGCACGCGTCGGCGGCCGCGGGCGCGGGGGAGGCGAGCAGCCACACCAGCGCACCGGCCGCGAGGGGCCGCGCGAGCCGCGGCCCGTAGCGGGAGAAGCCGTATGGAGGCAAGAGGGACACGCGGAGCAGGATGAGTGTGCGGATCGTCCCGATGGGCCCGAACGGACCAGGATTCGCCGGAAGGAGCGGATTCTCGTCATACAGGTTTACAAACTGCGTTGACGCGGAGAACTGGCCGAATATCGCCTGTCTGCGGTCCGGACTTTCTCAGGCGCGGCGCTCCGTACTGCGCGGGATCCCTCGAATGTGGCGGTCTTCGGCCACGTGCACGTGAAGGTGCACGGTCCGAAGGCGTGAACTCTTCCGTAAATAGCGCACGTGCCAATGGCGTGTGACCAAGAACGGATCGCTAATTTCCGTTTCTGCTCGCTCTCCCGGCGGGTGATCAGTAGCCTCAGCTCGAACGTCGGCTGCGAACACCGGGCCGTATCCCCGTAACCCCCATGGCGACTTGTTGGAGACTTTGATGGAGCGTCCCGCCTGGGCTCCGCCCGGCATCGATATCTCGGTGCCGAGTGTGTCCCGTATGTACGACTTCTATCTCGGCGGCTCGCACAACTTCGAAGTGGACCGCGAAGCGGCCCGCAAGGCCATGGAGTTCCTGCCGGGTCTGCCGAAGACCATGCAGGCGAACCGGGCCTTCATGCGCCGCGCCGTGCGGTACGCCGTCGGCCACGGCGTCACGCAGTTCCTCGACATCGGCTCCGGCATACCGACCTTCGGCAACGTGCACGAGGTCGCCCAGGCCGCCAGCGACGCGGCGCGGGTCGTCTACGTCGACCACGACCCGGTCGCCGTCGCCCACAGCCGCGCGGTGCTCGAAGGCGTCGACCGCGCCGCCGTGGTCGCCGCCGACCTGCGCAAGCCCCACGAGATCCTGCGCAGCCCCGAGGTGACGGAACTGCTCGACCTGGACCAGCCGGTGGCGCTGCTCCTGGTCGCCGTCCTGCACTTCCTGGAGGACTCCGACGAGCCCGGCGCGGCCGTCGCCGAACTCCTCGACGCGCTCGCCCCCGGCAGCCTGCTCGTCCTCACCCACGCCTCGTACGAGGGCATCCCGGTCCCGCAGGAACGCGCGGGCGGCGCCGTCGACGTCTACCGCGACATCCGCAACCCGCTGGTGATGCGGTCGAACGCGGAGATCGCCCGCTTCTTCGACGGCACCGAACTGGTCGAGCCCGGGCTCGTGCCGATGCCGCTGTGGCGCGCGGACAACCCGGACGACGAGGAGGACCCGTTCGCCTTCTCCGGTTACGCGGGGGTAGGGCGCAAGCCGTGAAGGTGCCCAGCCAGCCCACCGAGCCCGAGGCGGGCGACGACGGGCCCGAGGACAGACTCAGAAGGTTCGTCACCATCTGGAGTCGCACCGTGTTCCCGGCCACCGCGACCTCGATGACGCGGCAGGAGTTCGAGCGGCATCTGCTGCCGCCGGCCCGGGAACTGTGCGCGGCCCTGCACGCGCGGCCCTTCGACACCGCGCCCGCGCACCGCGTCGGCCAGGCCCTCGTGGCGGCCCACTGCACGGACCCCGACGCGCTCGCCCGCAGCCTCGGCGTGGTCGACGCGTACCTGGTGCTCTACTGCGCCCCCGCCCAGCCGGACGCCCTCCCCGCGGAGGAACTGCGCTCCCGCTGCTCCCGGCTTCAGCACGCCATGGCCGCCGGGTACGCCCAAGCGCTGCGCGAGAGGACCCTCGCCGAGCAGGAGTCCATCGCCCACTCGGCGCTCGCCGCGCAGAGCGCCGCCGAGAAGGCCCTGCACGCCACCGAGAGCCGCTTCCGCGCGGTCTTCGACGGGGCGGCCATCGGCATCGGCATCGCCGACCTCGAAGGCACCATCCTGGAGGTCAACGAGACCCTCACCCGGATGTTCGGCGGCCTCGAACACGCCGTGCTCCGCCACAACATCGCCGAGTGGAGCCATCCCGAGGACGGCCCGCACGTCTGGCGGCTCTACGACGAGCTGGTGCGCGGTGAACGCGACCACTACCGGGTCGAGAAGCCGTACTACCGCGCCGACGGCACCGTGCTGTGGACCAACCTCACCGTCTCGCTGCTGCGCGACGCGGCCGGCGTCCCCCAGTACCAGCTCGCGCTCATGGAGGACACCACCGAACGGCGGCTGCTCAACCTGCGGCTGCGGTACGAGGCCACGCACGACGCTCTCACCGGGCTGCCCAACCGGACGCTGTTCTTCGAGCGCCTGGAGAAGGCCCTCGGGCCGGGCGAGGCGAGCCGCTTCGGGCTCTGCTACCTCGATCTCGACGGCTTCAAGGTCATCAACGACAGCCTCGGCCACTCCACCGGCGACCGGCTGCTCGTCGAGGTCGCCGACCGGCTGCAGAGCTGTGTCGCCGCCCCCGGCGAGATGATCGCCCGGCTCGGCGGCGACGAGTTCGTGGCGCTGACCACCGGACCCGGCACCGAGCGGCAGGTCGCCGAACTCGCCGACCGGATGCTCACCGCGCTGGCCGCCCCCATCAGCGTCGACGGCCGCGACCTGACGGTGCGCGGCAGCGTCGGCATCGTCGAGGGGCCGGCCGGCGAACGCACCCCGGCCGAGGTGCTGCGCAGCGCCGACATCACGATGTACCGGGCCAAGTCCGCGGGCGGCAACCGCTTCGAGTACGCCGACGACGAGGCCGACGCGCGGGCCATCACCCGGCACGGGCTGACCACCGCGCTGCCCGCCGCCCTGGAACGCGGCGAGTTCTTCATCGAGTACCAGCCGCTCGTCCGCCTCGGCGACGGCAGCGTGCACGGCGCCGAGGCGCTCGTCCGCTGGTGCCACCCGCAGCACGGGGTGCTCGGACCGGACCGGTTCATCCCGCTGGCCGAGAACACCGGTCTCATCGTGCCGCTGGGCCGCTGGGTGCTCCAGGAGTCCGTCCGGCAGGCCCGGTTCTGGCAGGACGAGGCGCCCGGCGGCGGCAAGGCCACCCGGCCGCTGCGGATCAACGTCAACCTCTCGCCGACCCAGCTGCACCACCCGGGCCTGGTCGCCGAGACCGTCGACGTGCTGGAACGGTCCGGCCTGGAGCCGGGCGCGCTGTGCCTGGAGGTCACCGAGTCGGCCCTGATCGGCGCCGACGACGACCTGCTCAAGCCGCTGCGGCAGCTCGCCGAGATGGGCGTCGACATCGCCCTCGACGACTTCGGCACCGGCTACTCCAACCTGGCCAACCTGCGCCGGCTGCCGGTGAGCGTCCTCAAGCTCGACCGGTCGTTCACCCAGGGCATGCAGCAGCATCCGGTCGACCCGGTCGACATCAAGATCGTCGAGGGGATCGTGCAGCTCGCCCACAGCCTGGAGCTGGCGGTCACGGTCGAGGGCGTGGAGACCAGCGCGCAGGCGGAGCAGCTGCGCCAACTGGGGTGCGACACGGCCCAGGGCTGGTACTACGCCCGCCCGGGCGCGCCGGACCGGATCCACTCCCTGGTGCTGGCGGACGCGATCTAGAAACGACGATCGTGGCGCAGGCCCTCCCCGTACGCAGGCCCCTGCCCGTCTCTTCTTCGGGCCGGGGCCTGGTGCTGTCAGGGTGCCGGGTGTCCACGAGTTCGAGCCCGGCCCGCCTCGGCGGGAACGCTCACGGCCGGGCGAGTCGGGCGGCGACGGCGTCGAGGACCCAGTCCAGGCCGGTCGCGAAGGATGTCTCGGCGTCCACGTCCGTACCGTCGTACACGGCCCTGCTCAGTGCCGGGAAGCGGCCCGTGGCCAGCGTCCTCGTCAGATGCGGGCCGGAGGCGCGCTGCCAGTCCTCCTTGGTCAGGCCGGTGGCGCGCTCGGCCCGCAGGTGTGCGATCTCGCGCCTGATCGCGCCGGTGAAGTAGGCGCTCACGGTCTCCACGGCGCGCAGGGTGGTGTCGATGTCGGCGGTGTCGTCGAAAGCGGCCAGCGTGGCCTCGGCCACGGCGAGGCCGTTCGGGCCCAGAGCCGGACGGCCGCCGAGCAGGTCGGCCAGCCATGTGTGGCGGAGAGCGGTCCGCCGGGTGCGGTGGGCGAGGGCGCTCAGCGCCTCCCGCCAGTCACCGGGCGGCTCCATGGGGAGGATCTCGGCCTGGACCTCGTCCAGCATGAGGTCGAACAGCTCCTCCTTGGTGGCGATGTAGCCGTACAGCCGCATCGGGCCGGCGTTCAGCCGGGCGGCCACCTTGCGCAACGACACGGCTTCCAGCCCGCCTTCGTCGGCCAGCGCGACGGCGGCGGCGACGATCCGCTCCCGGTCGAGCGGTACGGGGCGGTTCGCCGGCTCCGGCCGGTCCCAGACAGTCATGGGCACCACCGTACTCTTGCGATGCGCTGTATCGCGGAAATACAGTGTATCGGCATGAGACAACGTATCGCCGTGGTCGGGAGCGGTCCCGCCGGCCTCACCTTCGCCCGCGTCCTGCATCGCCACGGCCACCCCGTCACCCTCCTCGAACGCGACCCCTCTCCCGACGCGCGCCCTCCGGGCGGCACGCTCGACCTGCACGAAGGGCTGGGTCAACGAGCCCTGGACAAGGCGGGGTTGCTGGCCGGCTTCCACGCACTGGCCCGCCCCGAGGGACAGGCCCTGCGCATTCTGGACCCGGACGGGACCGTCCTGCGCGACCGGCGTCCCCACCCGGACGACCAGGCTCATCCCGAGATCGACCGCGGGCAGCTCCGTGACCTCTTACTCGGCCCGCTCGGCGTCCGGTGGGGCCGGGGCGTGACCGGGGTGGTGCCGGGGACCCGGGACGGCGTCCTGGTCCGGTTCGCGGACGGGCGCGAGGAGACGTTCGACCTGGTGGTCGGCGCGGACGGCGCCTGGTCCCGCGTCCGCCCCGCGGTCTCGCCGGTGACACCGCACTACACCGGCGTCACCTTCGTCGAGACCTCCCTGGACGACATCGACACCCGCCACCCCGATCTCGCCCGGCTGATCGGCGACGGTTCCGTCGGCGTGTACGGCGTGAACCGCGGGCTCGTTGCCCAGCGGAACAGCGGCGGTCACGTCAAGGTGTACGCCCAGTTCCGCGCACCGCTGGACCGGCACCCGGACCCGGCCGGCGTCGAGGCCGTACGGTCAAGGCTGCTGGCTCTGTTCGCCGGCTGGGCCGAGCCCGTCCTCGGCCTCCTCCGTCACGGCACCGCGTTCGTTCACCGCCCCCTCCACGTCCTGCCCGTGTCCCACACCTGGACCCACGTCGCCGGGGTGACGCTCCTGGGCGACGCCGCCCATCTGATGCCCCCGCTCGGGGCGGGCGCGAACCTCGCGATGCTGGACGGCGCCGAACTCGCCGAGTCCCTCGCCACCGGCCCCGGAGAACCGGACGAGATCGTCCGCGCCTTCGAGGAGCGGATGTGGGCACGGGCCGGCACCTGGGCGAAGATCACGGAGGCGGGTCTGGAACGCCTGGTGAGCCCGGACCCCGCCGAAGCCCTCGCCTTCTTCGACGAAGTCCAGCCGTCCTGACCCGTGGGGGTGCGCGGTTTATGTCGTGGGAAGGTCCCGGCGGGAGGCCATGAGCAGCTTCTGCAGCTCGCGGGCCGCCCGCGGGGGCGCCACGTCGCTGCGGTGGGCCAGCGCGATCGTACGCTTCAGACCTGGCCGGGCCAGGGCCGTGACCCGCAGGTCGCGGCCCGCGCGGGCCGCGACCATCGCCGGGACGACGGCGAGGCCGAGGCCGGCCCGGACGAAACCGAGGACGGCGTCCATCTCCCCGCCCTCCACCGTGTACGAGGGCTCGAAGCCCTCCGCCCGGCACGCCGCCACCGTCAGCTCCCGCAGGTCGTAGCCGTGCCGGAACATCACCAGCGGCTGGTCGCGCAGGTCCGCGATGCGCACCGGCCGGCGCGGCGCGGGCGCGGAGGCCGCCGACACCACCACCAGGTCCTCGGTGATCAGCTCCACCGTCGTCAGGGCGGGCGAGGTCGTCGGCAGTGGCAGCACGATCAGCGCCAGGTCGAGCACGCCGCGCGCCAGCTCCCGTACCAGGTCGCGCGAGCCGCCCTCGTCGATCAACAGCCGGATCCCCGGATGCAGGTCGTGGAAGGCGCGCAGGACGTCCGGCAGCAGTCCCGTGCACAGGCTCGGGGTCGCCCCGAGCCGTACCCGGCCCCGCTTGAGCTGCACCAGCTCCTGGACCTCGTGGCGCGCGGTGTCGGCGTCGGCGAGGATGCGGCGGGCGAGCGGGAGCAGGGCCTCGCCCGCGTCGGTGAGCGCGATGTTGCCGCGCGCCCGGCTGAACAGTTCCGCGCCCAACTCCTGCTCCAGGGCCTTGATCTGCTGGGACAGCGAGGGCTGTGAGACGTGCACCCGCTCGGCGGCGCGGGTGAAGTGGCGGGTCTCGGCGACCGCGACGAAATAGAGGAGCTGCTGGAACTGCATGACACCAGACTACCGGGCTCGATAGCCCGCCCCTATCGAGATCAGCCGATCCATGTCTTGGACCACTCGGGCCTTCCGGCCCTAGCGTCGTCCCCATGGCTTTGGCAACGCACCCCGACCCGGACACACGGAAGAAGGACCGGCCACCGGCCGCGCCCACCCGCGGATTCTGGGCATCGACCCTCGGCAAGAAGACGGTCATGGCCGTCAGCGGTCTGATCATGCTCGGCTACCTCGTCGCCCATGTCGTGGGCAATCTCAAGATTTTCTTCGGCTCCGGGGAGTTCAACGCCTACGCCCACTGGCTGCGCGTCATGGGCGCCCCGGTGCTGCACCACGAATGGGCCTTGTGGGGAGTCCGCGTCGTGCTGGTGGCCGCCGTCGTGGCCCACGCGGTCTCCGCGTACCAGCTCAGCCGGCGCGACCTGAAGGCCCGCCCCACCCGCTACGTCCACCGGCGCAAGGGCTCCTCCTACGCCACCCGCACCATGCGCTGGGGCGGTGTCATCCTCGCCCTGTTCATCGTGTGGCACGTGCTCGACCTGACCACCGGCACCGTGCACACCGGCGGCTTCGAGACGGGCAAGCCCTACCAGAACGTCGTCGACACCTTCTCCACCTGGTACGGCAACGTCATCTACCTCGTCGCCATGCTGGCCGTCGGACTCCACGTCCGGCACGGCTTCTGGAGCGCCGCCCAGACCCTCGGCGTCGGCAGCGTCCGCCGCGAACGCCTTCTGAAGACCCTGGCGAACACCCTCGCGGTCGTGCTGACCGCGGGCTTCGTCGCCGTCCCCGTCGCCGTCATGACCGGAGTCGTGAGCTGACATGACCTCCCTGCCCGACACCCGCCCCGGCGGCTACACGACCGGCGAGCCCCTCGTCGACACCACGGCCCCGCAGGGCCCCATCGCCGACCGCTGGAACACCCGCCGCTTCGAAGCGAAGCTGGTCAACCCCGCCAACCGGCGCGGTCACCGGATCATCGTCGTCGGCACCGGCCTCGCCGGCGGCTCCGCCGGCGCCACCCTCGCCGAACAGGGCTACCAGGTCGTCCAGTTCTGCTACCAGGACTCGCCGCGCCGCGCCCACTCCATCGCCGCCCAGGGCGGCATCAACGCCGCCAAGAACTACCGCAACGACGGCGACTCGGTGCACCGGCTCTTCTACGACACCGTCAAGGGCGGCGACTTCCGCGCCCGCGAGTCCAACGTGCACCGGCTCGCCGAGATCTCCGTCGAGATCATCGACCAGTGCGTCGCGCAAGGCGTCCCCTTCGCCCGCGAGTACGGCGGACTCCTCGACACCCGCTCCTTCGGCGGCGTCCAGGTCTCCCGTACCTTCTACGCCCGCGGCCAGACCGGCCAGCAGCTCCTGCTCGGCGCCTACCAGGCGCTGTCCCGGCAGATCGCCGCCGGCACCGTCGAGATGCACCCGCGCACCGAGATGCTCGACCTGATCGTCGTCGACGGCCGGGCCCGCGGCATCGTCGCCCGCGACCTGATCACCGGACGGATCTCCACCCACTACGCGGACGCCGTCGTCCTCGCCACCGGCGGCTACGGCAACGTCTTCTACCTGTCCACCAACGCGATGAACTCCAACGCCACCGCCGTATGGCGGGCCCACCGGCGCGGCGCGTACTTCGCCAACCCCTGCTTCACCCAGATCCACCCCACCTGCATCCCGCGCACCGGCGACCACCAGTCCAAGCTCACCCTGATGAGCGAGTCGCTGCGCAACGACGGCCGGATCTGGGTGCCCAAGGCGAAGGGCGACACCCGCCCCGCGCACGCGATCCCCGAGGACGAACGCGACTACTACCTGGAGCGGATCTACCCCTCCTTCGGCAACCTCGTCCCGCGTGACATCGCCTCCCGCGCCGCCAAGAACGTCTGCGACGAGGGCCGCGGCGTCGGCCCCGGCGGCCAGGGCGTCTACCTTGACTTCGCCGACGCCATCGCGCGCATGGGCCGGGACAAGGTCGCCGAGAAGTACGGCAACCTCTTCGACATGTACGAGCGGATCACCGCCGAGAACCCGTACGAGGTGCCGATGCGGATCTACCCCGCCGTGCACTACACGATGGGCGGACTCTGGGTCGACTACGACCTCCAGACCACCGTCCCCGGCCTCTTCGCCATCGGCGAGGCCAACTTCTCCGACCACGGGGCCAACCGGCTCGGCGCCTCCGCCCTCATGCAGGGCCTCGCCGACGGCTACTTCGTCCTGCCCGCCACCATCAACGACTACCTCGCCCGGAACCCGCACACCACACCCGTCGACGACGACCACCCGGCCGTCCGGGAGGTCCTCGCCGAGACCGAGGACCGGCTGAACCTCCTCCTCGCCGTCGGCGGCGACCGCACCCCAGACTCCTTCCACCGCGAACTCGGCGAACTCATGTGGGAGCTGTGCGGCATGGCCCGCACCGAGGAGGGCCTGCGCACCGCGCTGCGCAGGATCCCCGAGATCCGCGACGAGTTCTGGCGCCGCATCACGGTGCCCGGCACCGGCGAGGAGTTCAACCAGTCCCTGGAGAAGGCCAACCGGATCGTCGACTACCTCGAACTCGCCGAGCTGATGTGCCTCGACGCGCTGCACCGCGCCGAGTCCTGCGGCGGCCACTTCCGCGAGGAGTCCCAGACCGCCGACGGCGAAGCCGCCCGCCGCGACGAGGAGTTCTCCTACGCCGCCGCCTGGGAGTTCTCCGGGACCGGCGTCCCGGTGCTCCACAAGGAAGCCCTGACCTTCGAGTACGTCCACCCCACCCAGCGGAGCTACGCATGAAGCTCAACCTGCGCGTCTGGCGCCAGAAGAACGGCGACAGCGACGGCGCCATGGCCACCTACGAGGTGGACGATGTCTCGCCCGACATGTCCTTCCTGGAGATGCTGGACACCCTCAACGAGGACCTCATCCTGCGCGGCGAGGACCCCGTCGCCTTCGACCACGACTGCCGCGAGGGCATCTGCGGCGCGTGCAGCCTCGTCATCAACGGCGACGCCCACGGCCCCGAACACACCACCAGCTGTCAGCTGCACATGCGGTCCTTCCACGACGGCGACACCATCGACGTCGAACCATGGCGGGCCGCCGCGTTCCCCGTCGTCAAGGACCTGGTCGTGGACCGCTCGGCCTTCGACCGGATCATCCAGGCGGGCGGCTACGTCAGCGTCCCGACCGGATCCGCGCCCGAGGCGCACGCCACCCCCGTCCCCAAGGCCGACGCCGACTACGCCTTCGAGCACGCCGAGTGCATCGGCTGCGGCGCCTGCGTCGCCGCCTGCCCCAACGGCTCGGCGATGCTCTTCACCTCGGCCAAGGTCAACCATCTCGGGGTGCTCCCGCAGGGCGCGCCCGAGCGGGAGACCCGAGTGCTCGACATGGTCGCCCAGATGGACGCCGAGGGCTTCGGCGGCTGCACGCTCACCGGGGAGTGCGCCAACGCCTGCCCGAAGGGCATCCCGCTGCCGTCGATCGCCGCCATGAACAAGGAGTGGCTGCGGGCGCGGCGCAAGGCCGCCCGCTGACCCGCGGCGGCGCCTCGGACCGGCCCGGTCAGCGGCGCAGATAGGCCAGGACCGCGAGCACCCGGCGGTTGTCGTCGGCGGACGGTTCGATCCGCAGCTTCGCGAAGATGCCCGCCGTGTGCTTCGCGACGGCGCTCTCGCTGACGTGCAGGGCCTGGCCGATCGCCGCGTTCGAGCGGCCCTCGGCCATCAGCCGCAGTACCTCGTGCTCGCGCGGGGTGAGCGCCGCTGTGGTGCCGCGTGCCTCGCCCCGCGCGAGCAGCCGGGCCACCACCTGCGGGTCGAGGACCGTGCCGCCCGCGGCGACCGTCCGTACGGCGTCCACGAACTGGGCGGTGTGCGTCACCCGGTCCTTCAGCAGATAGCCGACGGCGCCCTCCCCGCCGGCCAGCAACTCCTGGGCGTACAGCTGGTCCACGTACTGCGACAGGATCAGCACCGGTAGGCCCGGCCGCTCACGCCGGGCCTCCAGGGCGGCCCGCAGGCCCTCGTCGGTGAAGTCCGGCGGCAGCCGGATGTCGATCACGGCCACGTCCGGCCGCTCCTCGCGCAGCGCGCGCCGCAGCGACGGCCCGTTGTCCACGGCCGCGACGACCTCGAAGCCGTGCTCCGTGAGGGTACGGCTCAGCCCGTCCCGGAGCAGGAAGAGGTCTTCGGCGAGGACGACGCGCACGGTATCTCCAGGATCGCGAGGGTGGGGCCGCCCGGCGGGCTGTCCAGGGCGAGGGTTCCGTCGAAGGCGCCGAGCCGCCGCCCGACCCCGAGCAGGCCGGCCCCACGCGCGGGATCGGCGCCGCCGTGCCCGTCATCCGTGACGGTCACCCGCAGGATCCCGGCCGTGTGGGACAGGGCGATGCGGACCTCGCGGGCATCGGCGTGCTTGGCCGCGTTGGCCAGCAGTTCGGCGATCGCGAAGTACGCGGCGGACTCCACCGGCGCCGGCAGCCGGCCCGGCGGCAGTGCGACGTCCACCTCGACGTCGAGGAAACTGTCCAGGGCCAGCGACCGGATCGCGTCGCCGAGCCCCCGGTCCGCGAGGACCGGCGGCAGGATCCCGTGCACCAGCTCGCGCAGATCGCGCAAGGCCCGTTCCGACGCCGCGCGCACCTCGGCGAGCAGCACCCGGGCCCGCGCGGGGTCGGTGTCCAGCAGCCGGGTCGCCTCGTCCAGGCTCATCCCGAGCGCCACCAGCCGGGCCTGCGCCCCGTCGTGCAAGTCCCGCTCGATGCGCCGCAGTTCGACGGCCTGTGCGTCCAGGGCCTCGGCCCGGGAGCCGGTCAGCTGCTCGATCCGGCGGACGAGCTCCACCCGGGACGGGGCGCCCAGCGCCCACCGGGACCAGCGCGCGTGACCCGCGAGCGTCGTCGGCGCCAGGAAGAGCGCCCCCGCGACGAACGCCAGGCCGAGCAGGACGGCGTCCCGCATGCTGCCGGGGGAGTCGACCAGGACGAACGCGTACCAGTTGCCGTCGCCCAGCCGGCGCCACACGAACGGCTGGACGAGCGCCCCGAAGACCCCGTACCAGAACAGCGCCGGCGACACCGTCGCGAGCAGTCCGCCGGTCAGCGGCTCCAGCCACGCCCACCGCAGGTCGCGCCAGAATCCCGCGTCGCCGAGGATGGCGCGCGCCGTGGCGGGCAGCGGTGCGGGCGGAGGGAAGGCGAGGCCCGTCCAGCCGCCGACACGCGCCCGCTGCCGGTCGGCGCGGCGGCGCAGCAGCGCCGCGGCGGGCCTGAGCAATGGGAAGCCGAGCCCGACAGGCAGCAGCAAGAGCGCGCTCACCACCAGGGCACCCGTCCACGGCAGTGCCAGCGACGCGAGCGAGAGTAGCTGGCAACGCCCGAAAGCCTTCCCCACCCGCCGTTCTCCCCGTGTCAGAGCGCACTCCGTCGCGCGACCGTGATCGTATCCGTACGCGTGCGGGCCCTCGCCGCTCGCACCCACGGCACCGACACCAGCGCACTCGCGACACCGAACAGCACCATCGGCACCACCGCCCCGGACTCCTCGTCCATGAGCAGCAGCATGCCGAGATTGACCAGGGTGTGGAAACCGCCCGCAAGCAGCAGCCGGTTGGTCCCGATCCGGTCCAGGGCGATCCCCAGCACGACGGACATCGCGACGGCCGCCAGCAGGAATCCGGCCGCGTACGCCGGGGTCTCGGCGAATATCCCTATGTGCCACACCCCCCACACCGCGCCCACCAGGACCGAGGCGACGAGTGTGCCGAACCGGGCGCCGAGCAGCGGCTGGAGGAAGCACCGCCAGCCGATCTCCTCCCCGCACGCGCCGACCAGCTGGGCCACCACGATCAGCGCGAAGGGGTGCGCGAGCGCGCGCGGATCCGTCACCACGGAGCCGGTGCGCAGCGTGGCGTACGTCGCCGCCGCGAGCGCGACCGGCACCATCGCCGTTATCAACAGCCAGGCAGACCAGGCCCGTTGACCCCCGCTCCGCGCGGGAAGCACCCCGGCGAGCCGCTCCCGGATCCGCGACGGCCACAGCAGCGCCGCCACCAGCACCCCGGCGGCCGGCCCGAACTGGGTCAGCTCCACCACCTCGGGCGGCACCCCGAGCGCCGGCTGCACCGCCCCCAGCAGCCCCGCCCCCACGAAGGCGACGAGGAGGAACACCCCCGCCTCCGCCTTCCACACCTTCTGTACGTGCCCCCGCTGTCGCATGCCGCGGCCTCCCGGTCGCTCGGTTCTGTTTCCGTCACCGTCGACTTTGCCGCCCGGCGCGACCCCGGACACTGAGCCCAGGTGCCCGGTGGGGGTGTACGTAGATACACCCCCACCGAAGACAGGCCCTACGCGGCGTCGTGGACGTGCCGATCGACGGCAGCCGCCACGCGGGCTTCGAGGCCACCGGCGAGTTCCGCCGCAGCGCGTTCGGCCTCGACTTCGCCCCCGGCCTGCTGGGAGACATCATCAAGGTCAGCCTGGAGGCCGAGTTCGTCGAGCCTCAGTAGCGCCGGGGCACGATCCGGGGAGCCGGGGATCAGCCGTCCAGCCGGGCCGCGAGGAAGCGCGCGGTCCGGCTGCCGGCAGCCCGGGCGACCTCCGCCGGGGTGCCCTCCGCCACGATCAGGCCGCCCTCGTCGCCGCCGCCCGGGCCCATGTCCACCACCCGGTCCGCCGTCGCGACCACGTCCATGTCGTGCTCGACCACCACGACCGTGTGGCCCCCGTCGACGAGCCCGTGCAGCTGGCGCATCAGCACCTCCACATCCGCCGGGTGCAGCCCCGTCGTCGGCTCGTCCAGGACGTACAGGGTGTGCGCGCGGCGGGGCCGCTGGAGCTCCGAGGCGAGCTTGATGCGCTGTGCCTCCCCGCCCGACAGCTCCGTCGCCGGCTGGCCGAGGCGCAGATGGCCGAGACCCACGTCGAGCAGCGTCCGCAGACTGCGCGCCGCCGCCGGGGTGTCCGCGAAGAACGCGGCCGCCGCCTCCACGCTCAGGTCCAGCACCTCCGCGATCGTCAGCCCCCGCAGCCGTACCTCCAGGGTCTCCGGGTTGTAGCGGGCGCCGTGGCAGTCGGGGCACGGCGCGTACGTGCTCGGCAGGAACAACAACTCCACCGAGACGAACCCCTCGCCCTGGCAGGTCTCGCAGCGTCCGCCCGGCACGTTGAAGGAGAACCGGCCCGCCTTGTAGCCGCGGGCCCGCGCCTCCTCTGTCGCCGTGAACAGCTTCCGTACGACGTCGAACAGCCCCGTGTACGTGGCCAGGTTGGAGCGCGGGGTGCGGCCGATCGGCTTCTGATCGACCGTCACCACCCGGGCGATGCCGTCGTGTTCGTCTGCCGCCTCCGTCAGTGCGCCCACCAGCGTCGACTTGCCCGAGCCCGACACCCCGGTGACGGCGGTGAGCACGCCCAGCGGGAACGCGGCGCGCAGACCGCGCAGATTGTGCCGGGTGACCGGCCCGAACCCCAATGAGCCGGCCGGTTCGCGCACCGTCCGCTCCGGCAGCGGCGCCCGGTCGAAGAGATAGCGGCGGGTCGCCGACTCGGCGACCTCCGCGAGCCGCGCGGGCGGGCCGCTGTGCAGCACACGGCCGCCGTGCTCCCCGGCCCCCGGGCCCACGTCCACCAGCCAGTCGGCGCGCCGCACCACGTCCAGATGGTGCTCCACCACGAACACCGTGTTGCCCGAGGCCCGCAGCCGCTCCAGGACCACCAACAGCGCCTCCGTGTCCGCCGGATGCAGCCCGGCGGACGGCTCGTCCAGCACGTACACGACACCGAACAGCCCCGAACGCAACTGTGTGGCCAGCCGCAGCCGTTGCAGCTCCCCGCTGGACAACGTGGGCGTCGCCCGGTCCAGGCTCAGATAGCCGAGCCCCAGCTCCGTGATGGTGCCGATCCGCGCCACCAAGTCCTCGGTCAGCACCCGCGCGGTCTCCGTCGCGCCGGGCGACGTCCCCAGTACACGCGCCAGTTCGTTCAGCGGCAGCGCCGCCATCCCGGCGATCGTCCGGCCCGCGAAGGTCACCGCCATCGCCTCCGGCCGCAGCCGGCTGCCCGCGCACACCGGGCACGGCGCGCTGGTCAGGAAGCGCTCCGCCTTCGCCCGCAGGGTCGCGCTCTTGGAATCCGAGAACGTGTGCATCACATAACGCCGGGCGCTCATGTACGTGCCCTGGTACGGGCGTTGGATGCGCCCCGCCTCGCGCACCGGGTGCACCGTCACCACCGGCTGCTCGTCAGTGAACAGGATCCACGTACGGTCCTCGGCAGCCAGCTCATGCCACGGCCGGTCCACGTCGTAGCCGAGCGTGTCCAGGACGTCCCGCAGGTTCTTGCCCTGCCAGGCACCCGGCCAGGCCGCGATGGCACCGTCCCGGATCGACAACTCCTGATCGGGTACGAGGAGTTCCTCGCTCGTCTCGTGCACCCGGCCCAGGCCGTGGCACGAAGGGCAGGCGCCGGTCGCGGTGTTGGGTGAGAACGCGTCGGAGTCCAGCCGTTCCGCGCCCGCCGGATAGTCGCCCGCCCGGGAGAACAGCATCCGCAGCGAGTTCGACAGGGTCGTCACCGTCCCCACCGACGAGCGCGCGTTCGGCACCGACCGGCGCTGCTCCAGCGAGACCGCGGGCGGCAGCCCGGTGATCTCCCCGACCCGCGGCGCCCCCACCTGGTGGATCAGCCGCCGCGCGTACGGTGCCACCGACTCGAAGTAGCGCCGCTGCGCCTCCGCGTAGATCGTGCCGAAGGCGAGCGACGACTTCCCGGACCCCGAGACCCCGGTGAAGACGGTGAGCGCGTCGCGCGGGACGTCCACGTCGACCGCGCGCAGATTGTGCTCACGGGCGCCGCGGACCCGGACGAAGGGGTCGTGGGCCCCCGCCGCGCCGGCGGTGCCGGGAACGTCGGGGGTGCCGGAAGCGGAGAGAGTGGTGGGAGCGGAGAGGGGGGTGAGGGTGGTGGGCACATGGGTCGGAGGGAGGTCGCGCATCCGCCGATTCTATGCCCGGCTTGCCGCATTCGCCCTGGTCAGCCCGGCCAGGCGGGCGAGCATACGGTAGGAGTCGAGCAGCGCGTCCCGGTCGTACGTGTTCGTCGTCACCATCACTTCCTGGGCGCCGGTCTCCGCCACGGCCCGCTCCAGCGCCTCGACGACCCGCGCCTCGGTGCCGTACACATGGCCCATCATCCCCGCCTCGTACAGGCCGCGCTGCTTCTCCGTCATCGGGATCGCGTCGATCCGCTCCGGCGGCAGCAGCGGCGCGAAGTTGCCCTGGGTGCGGGCGGTCGCCATCGACCACGCCTCCGGTGCGAGCAGCCGGCGCGCCGCCTCGTCGGTGTCGGCCACCACGATCGTGCCCGCGACGATCACATACGGCTCCTTCGCCCACACCGACGGCCGGAACGTCTCCCGGTACTCGTCCACGGAGGCCCGCAGCCCCGACCGGCGGCGCAGATCGCCGACGACCAGGGGCAGGCCGGCCGCGGCCGCGATCCGGGTGCCCTCGCCGGTGGCCAGGACGAACGGCGGCACCCGCAGGCCCTCGGCGGGGCGGGCGTGCACCTGGGGGTGAGCCGTCTGCTCGCCGGTGAACCAGCCCAGCAGTTCGTCCAGTTGCTCCGCGAACCGGTCCGCGTCCGCCTTGTCCCTGCCGAGCGCCCGCCGTACGCCGTCGGTGAAGCCGACGGAGCGGCCCAGGCCCATGTCGATCCGGCCCGGGAAGAGGGACTCCAGGACGCCGAAGTGCTCGGCCACCACCATCGGCTGGTGGTTCGGCAGCATCACGCCGCCGGTGCCGACCCGGATGCGGGTGGTCGCGGCGGCCACGGCCGCGGCCAGCACGGTCGGCGCGGACCCCGCCACCCCCGGCACGCCATGATGCTCCGCCACCCAGAACCGGTGGTAACCCAGCGCCTCCGCTTCCTGGGCGAACCGCACGGTGTTACGCAGCGCCTGGCCGGCGTCCTCGCCTTCGCGGGTGCGGGAGCGGTCGAGGACGGAGATCGGGATATGTATGGGGCTCACACAAGGTTCAACGCGGTGGGGCGCCTGGGATTCCCGGGATCTCGCGGGCCGGACCCGAGGAGCCTGTGGCATCCCCGGGCCCGCGCCCCCGGTCTGCGGCGTCAGTCGCCGCGCGGCCCCAGGCCGTCCGAGGTGACGAGGACGTAGTCGGAGTGGATCGGGAAGCCCTCCTCGTCCCTCGGATAACCGAAACTGCTGTGGTTGGCGAAGATCACCCCGAGTTCCGGCACGGCCTCGAAGCCGAGGTCGTCCTCCTCGACGACGTGGCCCCGCTCCGCGAGCCGCGCCGGCACGTCGTCGCTCGGCGTGCGGAAGACGTCCAGCCCGTCGAGAGTGACCCGCAGATCCGCTCCCTCGTCACGGAACCGCCGGACTTCGATGGCGGTCAGCCGCCCCCTGGTGAAGCTGGGCGTGAGGTCCGCCCGGTAGCCCTCGTGCGCGCAGAGCACCATGCCCGGTGTGTCGCCACCATACGAGCCGGCCGGGTGAAAACCCAGGCCGCCTGCGCTGCCCAGCCCGGCCTCCAACGGCTGACGGTCTTCGCCGTACTCGTCGTGGGAGGGGCGCCGTTCGTCCGACGGCACCTCACTCCCTGAGACCGCGTGGGAATCGGTGTCACGCGGTACGGGGTGCCGGTTCCGGGCGCAGGTGGCGGCCCCCGATCCGGGCCTTGCGGTACGGCCCGTCCCCGCCGCAGTCGAATTGCGGGGCGTCGAAGACGACCCAGTACGCCAACTCGCCGTCGTGCGCGCGAGAGTGCTTCACGGGCTCGGGGGCGCCCTGCGCGTCGATCGTCCCCAGGAACTCGTTCCGCCACGGCCCGTCCCACTCCGGATCGTGGACCACGGTCACTCTGCTGCCCGCCGGCAGGGCATCCGGCGGCCACTCCTGGGACAGGGGGTGGCCCATCACGCACTCGACAGCCTGCCGGTCGAGCGACGGCGGTACGCCGGAAGCGGCGGATTTCTTCATGCGCCCAGCTTCGTCACGCGGCCTTGTCGGCGCCACACGTTAAAGAGCGAGCCTGGGAACGGGCGGGCATCTTACCGAGGAGAAGCGGCGTCCTAGGCTGGGGGAGTGAACCCCACCGCCCGGCCCGTGGCCGTCTTCGATCTCGACAACACCCTCGCCTCGACCGCCCACCGCCAGCACTTCCTGGAGGGGCGTCCGCGCGACTGGGACGGCTTCTTCGCCGCCGCGCCCGCGGACCCGCCGCTCGCGGAGGGCGTCGCGCTGTGCCGGGAGGCGGCGGAGGAGTGCGACATCGTCTACCTCACCGGGCGGCCCGAGCGCTGCCGCCGCGACACCCTCGACTGGCTCGCCGCGCACGGGCTCCCCGAGGGACCGGTCCACATGCGCCGTCCTCGCGACTTCCGGCCGGCCCGGGAGACCAAGGTCGAGGTCCTGCGCGGGCTCGGGCGGGACCGCGAGGTGCGGATGCTCGTGGACGACGACGAGCTGGTGTGCGACGACGCGCAGGCCGCCGGGTTCACCGTCGTACGGGCGCGATGGGCGGCATCGTCGCAGGTGTTGAGGGAGGCACAGGAGAAGGAGGGGCGGACCTGAGGGTCGCGGACACGTCACGGCACCGGTACCGCGGCAAGGGTCCGGGACCGGGACCGCCCCGGGCCGGACGGCCTGCTCGGGGCACCCGGCCCGGGGCGCCTACGGCGACCGCGGGCGAGACTCTTCGTACGCCCGCTCAGGCGCCCTCCTCCAGGCGGAAGCCCACCTTCAGGCCGACCTGGTAGTGCTGGATCACCCCGTCGACCAGATGCCCCCGCATCTCGGTGACCTCGAACCAGTCGAGGCCTCTGAGGGTCTGCGAGGCCCGCTCGATCCCGTTGCGGACAGCCTCGTCCAGTCCTTGGTCGGACGTGCCGACGATCTCGGTGACGCGATAGGTGTGGTTCGACATCGGAGCCGGACTCCTCTCGGTGCCCTGGAGGTCCTGGGCGCGTTCCCTCCACCGTGCCCCACCCGGCCGGGCTCCGCGACACGTCCGCGTGCGGGCGGGCGGGCGGGGCACGGACAGGCCGCGGGCGGGGCGCGGAGCCCGGCCGAAAGAGGAGTAGATGGTCAAGGACTTGACCATCCGGTTTGGTCCAGACCAGAATCCAGGGCACATACCCGCGCGAACCTCCCGTCAGGTCCCCCACACGTCGGGTCAGTACACCGTGCAGCTGTCCCCTCGGGGCTCCACGCACTGGAACGCAGAAGGTGACCTACGTGATGAACCGCCCTCTCGCCTGTCCGCTGGCAGCCGTCTCCGTGCTCGCCCTCGCCGGTTGCGGCCTCCTCCCGGGAGGGAGCGGGACCCGCACGGTCAATGTCTGGCTGATGCGCGACAGCGCCAGCGACGACTTCATCAAGCGCTTCACGGAGTCCTTCGAGGCCGAACACGCCGGTGTCGAGGTCAATGTGACGATCCAGGACTGGACCGGCATCGGGAAGAAGGTCACCGAGGCTATCCAGGGCTCCGGCGGCCCCGACGTCATCGAGGTCGGCAACACCCAGGTCGCGCAGTACGCCGACACGGACAAGCTGTACGACCTCACCCTGGAGTCCGTCCGCGACCTCGGCGGCCAGGACTGGCTGCCCGGTCTCGCCGAGCCCGGGAGCATCAACGGCTCCCAGTTCGGCATCCCCTGGTACGCGGCCAACCGCATCGTCATCTACAACAAGGACATATTCGGCGAAGCCGGCGTCGAGCCGCCCAAGACGCGTGCCGCGTGGCTGGCCGGGACCGAGACGCTCGAAGCGGGCGGCAACCAGGGCATCTACCTCGCCGGCCAGGACTGGTACACGCTGTCCGGGTTCATCTGGGACGAGGGCGGCGACCTCGCGGTCGAGAAGGGCGGCGCATGGGCCGGCGCCCTCGACAGCCCCGCGGCTCAGCGCGGCATGGCCTTCTACAAGGAACTCCAGGCCCTCGGCGACGGACCGAAGAACGCCGACGAGCAGAGCCCGCCGCAGGCCGAGGTCTTCGCCAAGGGCGACGTGGCCCAGATCATCGCGCCCCCCAGCGCCATCCCCGCCATCCTCAAGGCCAACCCCGGCCTCAAGGACAAGCTGGGCTTCTTCCCGATCCCCGGCAAGAAGGCGGACAAGCCCTGTGTCGTCTTCACCGGCGGATCCGACCTGATCATCCCGGAGAACGCGCCCCAGCGCGCCGCCGCCATCGATGTCGTCACCGCCCTCGCCGGCGAGAAGTGGCAGGGCGAACTGGCCCGCGCCATGAACTACGTGCCCAACAAGCCGTCCCTCGCCTCCCTCGTCGCCGGCCAGAAGGCCACCGCCGCGATGGCCGTCGGCGCCGCCCGCGGCCGGGCCACCCCGAACTCGCCCCAGTGGGCGGACGTCGAGGCCGACAACCCGATCAAGCCGTACATGAGCGCCGTCCTCGGCGGGGCGGACCCGAAGCAGGCCGCGGAGACGGCCAACGAGAAGATCACCGGCTCGCTCGCCGAATAGACCGAGCCCCCGGACCCCGTTCCCGGACCCCGTTTCCGGACCCTCGGACCCGGATCCCCGCTCACCCGGCAGGGACCCCGGAACCCGAAGGTCCGGGCCCCGCACCCGCGCACCACCCGGCGCACACCGCGCCCACCATTCAGCGCCTCCACACCCACCGGCTCCCGGACCGTCACATCGAATCCAGCCGGTCGCGGAAGAAACGAGGAGCCGGGCCGCCGCTCGCACGGCCCGGCCTTCCCCGTCCCGTCCGTACCGCCGGAGGAGCCGACATGGCCGCCGTACCCCTCGCCCCGCCGCACGTCGCCACCCCCGCAACCGCCATCACCGCCGTCCCGCCTCAGCTCCAGCCCGGACAGGCACCGGTGCTCCAGCCCGGGCAGGCACCGGTGCTCCAGCCCGGACAGGCACCGGTGCCTGCGCCCGGGGGAGAGCCCGGGCCCCGGTACGTCGTCGGACTCGCCCGGGACCAGGAGGACGTCCGCGCCGCCCAGCGGCTGCGCCACCTCGTCTTCGCCGGCGAACTGGGCGCCCACCTCGACGGACCCGAGCCCGGCCTCGACGGCGACGCCTTCGACGCCTACTGCGACCACCTCCTCGTCCGCGAGGAGGACACCGGCGAGGTCGTCGGCACCTACCGGCTGCTGCCGCCGGAGCGGGCCGCCGTCGCCGGACGGCTGTACGCGGAGAGCGAGTTCGACCTGAGCCGGCTCGCCCCGATCCGGCACGACCTCGTCGAGGTCGGCCGTTCCTGCGTGCACCCCGCGCACCGCAACGGCGCCGTCATCGCCCTCGTCTGGGCCGGGCTCGCCCGCTACATGACCCGCACGGGGCATGAGTGGCTGGCCGGCTGCTGCTCCGTCCCGCTCGCCGACGGCGGCACGCTGGCCGCCGCGACCTGGGACACCGTCAAGGCCCGCTCTCTCGCCCCCGAGGAGTACTGGGTCACCCCGCACCGGCTGTGGTCCCCCGTCGCCGGCCTCGCGCCCGCCGCGGCGCGCCCCGCTCTCCCGCCGCTGCTGCGGGGCTACCTCCGGCTCGGCGCCTGGGTGTGCGGCGCGCCCGCGCACGACCCGGAGTTCGGCGTCGCCGATCTCTACGTCCTGCTGTCGATGCGCCGCGCCAACCCCCGCTACCTGCGCCACTTCCTCTCCCTCGCCCCGGGCCGGTGACCACCGCCGGGCGCACCCCGGCCGTCCCGGCCGCCTCCTCGCCGTGGCTGCCCGTGTCCCCCTGCACCGGGGGCCGGTGCGCCGCCCACCCCGACCCCCACCCCGACCCCCACCTCGACCCCGACCCCGACCCGGGCCCGGAATCCGCCCGCCACGGCGCCGCGCTCGGCGTCCTCCGGCTGGCCGCCGGACTGACCGCGGCGCTGCTCGGCGTCCTGCTCGCCCCGCTCGCGGCCCCGCTGCCCGCGGCCGGGCTGCTGCTGCTCGTCCGGGTCTGGTGCCGGACCGTGCTCGCGGCGTTCGGGGTACGGGTCCGGGTCACCGGCCGCCCCACGCCCGGCTCCGGCCCCCTCCTCGTCGTCGCGAACCACGTCTCCTGGCTGGACGTCCCGCTGCTCGCCGCCGTCCTGCCGGGCCGGATGCTCGCCAAGCGCGAGGTGCGTGACTGGCCGGTGTTCGGCCCGCTCGCCGCCCTCGGCGGCACCCTGTTCGTGGACCGCGACCGGATCCGCGCCCTGCCCGGTACGGTCGGCGCGCTCGGCGCAGTCCTGGCCGGCGGCGGCCGGGCGGTCGTGTTCCCCGAGGGCACCACCTGGTGCGGGCGCGCCCAGGGGGAGTTCCGGCCCGCCGTCTTCCAGGCCGCGCGGGACACGGGGACCGACGTCCTGCCGGTACGGATCGTCTACACGCCCGCCGGGAGGACCGCGTACGTGGGGGCGGACACCCTGGGCACCTCACTGTGGCGGATCGTCCGGACCCGGCGGCTCGTCGCCGAGATACGCGTGCGGGAGCCGATCCCGCCCGCCCGGCATCCCGACCGCCGCGCCCTGGCGCGCGCCGCCCACGCCGCCGTCACCACCGAGCCGGGTGAGCCGACCGAGCCCGGCCAGCGGGCCGACCCCGCCGCGCACGCCGTACGGAACGACGGCCCGGCCCGCTCACCCGTACCCGCTCAGTCCGCCGTGGCCAGCGACAGCGCGAACCTCCCCGCCTCGTCCGTCCACCAGTGTGCGAGCCTCAGCCCGGCGGCCGCCAGCTCCGCGCGGACGCCGTCCTGACGGAACTTCGCCGAGATCTCCGTCCGCAGCTCCTCACCGGCCCCGAACGGCACCACCAGATTCAGTTCCGGGATCTTCACGGTCAGCGGATGGCGTGCCCGCAGCCGCATCTCGATCCACTCGTGCTCCCGGTCCCACAGCGCCACGTGATCGAAGTCCTCCGGGTGGGCGTCCGCCCCCAGCTCCCGGTCGATGACGGCGAGGACGTTCTTGTTGAACGCGGCGGTCACCCCGGCCGCGTCGTCGTACGCGGCGACCAGCGTGGCCTCGTCCTTCACCAGGTCGGTGCCGAGCAGCAGCGCGTCGCCCGGGGCCAGCATCCCGCGGATCGCGCGCAGGAACTCCCGCCGTTCCGCGGGCGGCAGATTGCCGATCGTGCCGCCGAGGAACGCCACGAGCCGTGGCCCGGGCGTGTCCGGCAGCGTGAGCCCGCCCGTGAAGTCCGCGACCAGGGCGTGCACGAGGAGTCCGGGCCGCTCCGCGAGCAGGGCCCGGCCGGCTCCCTCCAGCGCCGACTGGCTCACGTCCACCGGCACGTAGGCGGCCAGGTCCGGCAGCAGCGCGTCGATGAGATGGCGGGTCTTCTCCGAGGAGCCGGAGCCCAGTTCCACCAGGGTCCGCGCCCCGGTCGCCGCCGCGACCTGCGACGCGCGGGCCACGATGATCTCCCGTTCGGCGCGGGTCGGGTAGTACTCGGGCAGCCGGGTGATCTCCTCGAACAGCTCGCTGCCGCGCGCGTCGTAGAACCACTTCGGCGGCAGTTCCTTCGGGGTGCGGGTCAGACCGTGCCGTACGTCGGCGCGCAGCGCGGCGCCCGCGGCGTTCTCGGCGAGGGTGCGGGTCAGCTGGAACGGGCTCACGGGACGGGCTCCTCGAGGGGGCTGAGGACGACGCCGTCGCGGGACGCGGTGAGGACCGTGCGGTCCGGTACGGCCGTCCAGCGCGGATCGTCGTCGTAGGGTTCGGAGGCCACGACCGTGCGGCCGGGCCCGGTCAGATACGAGAGCGAATCCCCCCAGGCGGTCGCCGCGATCGTGATGCCGTCGGTCAGCAGCAGATTGAGCCGGGCGCCGGGCGCTGCCTCGGCCACCTCCCGTACGGTGGCGGCGAGCGCCGGCCCCGGGGCCTGGCCGGCCCGCAGCCGGCGCAGCGCCAGCGCCCAGACGATCGCCGAGTCGGTACGGGCCTCCAGGGCGAGGAGTTCCGTCGACGGCAGGGTCGCCGCGACCGGGTCGAGCACCCCGGGCCAGCCGGGTATGACCCCGTTGTGGCTGAACAGCCAGTGGCCGGCGGTGAACGGTGCCGCCGCGGCCTCCCCGTCCGCGCCGGGCAGTGTGGCCCCGCGGACCGCCGCGAGCAGTGCCCCGGTCCGTACCACCCGGGCCAGATCGGCGAACCCGAGGTCGCCCCAGACGGGACCGGACCGCCGGTAGCGGGCCGGCACCGGGTCGCCGGGCGCGTACCAGCCGACACCGAAGCCGTCCGCGTTGACGGTGCCGCTCGCCTGGGTGCGCGGCTCCCAGGACTGGCGTTCCAGCGCGTGCGGAGGGTCCCGCAGCAGCTCGCCGATGGTCAACGGCTCGCCGACGAAGGCGAGATGACGGCACATCAGGCGGGCTCCGCGTCGCGGGCGGTGCGGAATCCGGCGAAGATCTGCCGGCGTACCGGCAGGTCCCAGTTGCGGAAGGTTCCCCGGCAGGCCACCGGGTCGACGGCGAAGGAACCGCCGCGCAGCACCTTGTGGTCCGGCCCGAAGAAGACCTCCGAATACTCCTTGTACGGGAAGGCCTTGAAGCCCGGGTATCCGAGGAAGTCGCTGGCCGTCCACTCCCAGACGTCGCCGATCAACTGGCGTACCCCGAGCGGCGAGGCGCCCTGAGGGTAGCTGCCGGCCGGTGCCGGGCCCAGATGCCGCTGGGCCAGGTTGGCGTGCTCGGGTCCGGGGTCGGCGTCCCCCCACGGGAAGCGCCGCGACCGGCCGGTCGCCGGGTCGTACCGGGCGGCCTTCTCCCACTCGGCCTCGGTCGGCAGCCGCCGCCCCGCCCAGCGCGCGTACGCGTCCGCCTCGTACCAGCTCACGTGCAGGACCGGCTCGTCCTCGGCGACCGGCCCGGTCGCCCCGAACCGGCGGCGCAGCCACCGGTCGCCGGAGTCGCGCCGCCAGAACAGCGGTGCCTCGATGCCGTGCCGGCGGATCTGCGCCCAGCCCTCGGGCCGCCACCACCGCTCGTCGTGATAGCCGCCGTCGGCCATGAACGACAGATAGGCGCCGTTGGTGACCGGCACGGTGTCGATGAGGAACGGCGCCACCATCCGGATGTGCGCGGGGCGTTCGTTGTCCAGCGCCCACGGTTCGTCCGAGGTGCCCATCCGGAACGGACCGCCGGGCACCAGGACTTCATGCTGCGGGGGCCCGCTTCCCGACGTCACGGGCGGGGGTGGCGCGGTCAGCGCGACCGGCCCTTCACGCAGCTGATGGGTGATCAACATCGTTTCGTCGTGCTGCTGTTCGTGCTGGGCGATCATGCCGAACGCGAACGCCGCCTCCACCAGCGGCCCGGAGCCCTCCAGGCGGGCGCCGTCGAGCATGTCCACGATCCGGCCCCGTACGTCCGCCGCGTACGCCCGCGCCTCGGCGGGCGTGAGCAGCGGCAGCGACGGGCGGATGGCGCGCGGGTGCTGGAAGGCGTCGTACAGCGGGTCGATCTCGGGCCGCAGGGCCTCCCGCCCGCCGACGGCCCGCCACAGCCACTGTTCCTCCTGGTTGCCGATATGAGCCAGGTCCCAGACGAGCGGAGACATCAACGGCGAGTGCTGAGCGGTGAGTTCGCCGTCGTCGACGCACGAGGTGAGCAGCGCGGTGCGCTCGCGCGCGGCGGTCAGCGCCGCCAGCGCGCGCTGCTTCGGATCCCGAGGACGCGCCTGGTCCCGCGAGGAGGCCCCCGAGGAGGCCCTCGTGGAGGCCACCGAGGAGTCCCGCACACCCTGGCCGTTCTCCTGACCGGCCGGTGCGGTCATGACGCCACCTCCAGCGACTCGTCGGCCGGACACACCCCGCGGGCCACGTACCGTTCGTGGAACGCGGCGACCGCGCCGGTCACCGCGGCCGACGCCCCGACCCGGGGCAGCGCGTCCAGGGCGGAGCCGAAGACGTCGAGCGCGGCGGCCCGCAGCGCCGGATGCGCGAGCCCGTCCCGTGCGGCCGCCCGCCACAGCGGATTGCGCGGCGCCGGGTCCGGGCCGGCGAGGGCCGCGAGCGGCCGGACCGCCCGTTCGGCCGCCTCGGCGGCGACCGGATCGTCGAAGAGCGCGGTGGCCACCGCCACCGGGATCATCCAGCCGTCCCGGCCGGGTTGTGCGTCGATCATCCGCAGCTCCAGATGCCCGCGCGGCCGTACCGGCGGGAAGAGGGTCGTCAGGTGGTAGCGCAGGTCCTCGGCGTCGGCCCGGCGCGGCCGGCCGGTGCGCAGCCAGTCCCGGAAGGTCAGCCCCTCCGGCACCGTCCACGGCCCGTCGTCCTTGGGTCGTACGCACAGCACCGGGGCGTCCAGGACATGCGAGGCCCACTCGGCGCGCGGATCCCCGTCGGCCGGCGGGGCCAGCGCCCGCGCCGGATCGAGGTCGGTCCACAGCGACTGCCGGGTCGACCGCCAGCCGGTCCGCCGGCCGCCGTGCACAGGCGAGTTGGCGAACACCGCCACGAGCACCGCGCCCAGCAGATGGGCGAGCCGCCAGCGCCGCCGGAAGTCCAGCGGCCCCGGCCCGTCGACGCCGGCGTCGAGACAGACCTGCACGGACGCCGTCTCGCACATCATCGCCCGCCCGGACGGGCCGGTGCGGTTGAAGACCTGCTCCATGGCGTCGTACCGCGGCTCGCGCAGCACCCGCGCCCGCGGCGCGTGCCAGGGGTCGACCCCGTAACCGCCGAGGCCGAGACAGAGCGGGGCGAGGGCCTCCCGCACCGCGCGCAGGTCCGCGGCGAGCGAGTCCAGGCACTCCATGAGGGAGGCGGCGGGCAGCGAGCTCAGCTCCAGCTGTCCGCCTGGTTCGAAGGTGAGGGCGGCCGTCAGCGGTACGGCCCGGACGGTGTCGATCGCCGCGGCCAGCCGGCCCGGCGGGACGGGAAGACGGGGGTCACGCAGATCGTGGACGAGCCATTCCAGCTCCGCCCCCACGGTGCGCGGCGGCCCCGTCTTGAAACAGATACATCGCAGCAGATCCTCGGCGTCGTCCTCGGTCAGGGGAGGACCGCCCCGAGGTACGCCGCACGACGACGGTGTCGTCATCGCTCCACCTCCTGGGAAAGCGCTGATTCCACCTAAAGCCACGACCGGCGGGCCTGCAAGAGCGCATTCGAGGCGTGCGCGGGAAAACACTTTGCCCCTGTGCGCCCGAATCGATCATGCTTCCGGGGCATGAGCGCACGACTACGCAACCTCGCCCGCGAGACCGAGGAGATCGTGGCGGCGGGCCGCTACACGGCGCCCGACGGCCGGACGGTCGACCTCGCCGGGCCGCTGGCGGAGGCCCTCGCCGGGACCCGGCTGTACGGGCCCGAACCGGTCGCCGTCACCCCGGGAACGGACCGGACGACCGTCCTCCAGGTGACCGGGGAGAGCAGCCTCGCCGCCGCCCGCCGGCTCACCGAAGCCGACCCCGCCGCGCCGGTCGCCGTCCTCAACTTCGCCTCGGCCCGCAACCCCGGCGGCGGCTACCTGAACGGAGCCCAGGCCCAGGAAGAAGCCCTCTGCCGCTGTTCCGCCCTGTACACGACCCTGCTGCGCGCCCCCGCTTACTACGACCACCACCGCGCCGAACGGGACGCCTTCTACACCGACCGGGTCATCCTCTCGCCCGGCGTCCCCGTCTTCCGCGACGACCGCGGCACCCTGCTCGCCGAGCCCTTCACGGTCGGCTTCCTCACCTCGCCGGCGCCCAACGCGGGCGTGATCCGCCGCCGTACGCCCGAACAGGCCGGCCGTGTCCCGGCGGCCCTCGCCGGCCGCGCCGCACGCGTCCTGGAGACCGCCGCCGCCCACGGCTACCGCCGTCTGGTCCTGGGCGCCTGGGGCTGTGGCGTCTTCGGCAACGACCCCGCCGATGTCGCGCACGCCTTCCGGGGCCTGCTCACCGGCTCTGGCCGGTTCGCGCGCCACTTCGACGAGATCGTCTTCGGGATCCTGGACCGCACCCGCGAGCGCACGACCTTCGAGGCCTTCCGGCAGGCGTTCGAGGGAGCCGGTGACGGCGGCGCGTGACCACTGGACCGGTGAGGTGACGGCCGCGTCCGGGCCGGGGCCGCGCCGCCGGGTCCGTACCACCGGCCCGTACCACCCATCCGTGCCACCGGTCCGGGCGTCGATCCGCCTGACATGCGGCCTTTGTGCCTCCGTGCCAGCCTGGAAGGAGACGTGACGACCACGGGAGGCACGATCGTGGGAAAGAAGCAGACCAGGGTCAACAAGGGCGCCCGTACCGGTGGACACGAACACCGGGCGGCCCCCACCGGCAACGAACGGGAGACCAGGGAGGCCACGCGGGCGGCCGAGGAACCGCGCCCCGTCATGGAGGTGCCGGCCCACCGCAAGGAACGGAAGTTCGGCCACAACTGACCCTCCGGCGACCGGCTTTCCGGTGACTGATTCTCCGGCGACGGCTCTCCTCCGGGCGCCCGGACCGGCATGCGTACGCGCACAGGGAGAGGCCCCGGGGATCTCGCTGCGGTCCCCGGGGCCTCTGCGGCGGGACGCCTACTTGGCCACGTAGCCGAAGCGTCCGCCGACCGACGGAAGACCGCCGGCGCCGGGCTGGTACGTGGTCACCGGGGCCTTGGTGCCGCCGGTGACGTTCGCCCACGGCAGGGCGTGGACGGCGCCGAGCGACGGGCCGTACGGCATGCCGATGTACAGGTTGCCGCCGGTGAAGTTGATGCTCCGCCCGACGTACTGGCCGGCGCCGGCGGTGCCGGGCAGACCGGCCGGGTTGCCGGCCTCGATCCAGACGTCGTTGTCACCGGCCGCGCCGAGCAGCGAGAACGTCTCGACCGCGCCCGCGTTGGCGGTCGTGCCGATGGCCTCGCCCGGGACGCCGACCGCGATCCTCATGGTCGCGGCGGTGCCGACGGCACGCGGCGCGGCGTTGATCGCGCTGATCTTCTCGCCGAAGCGGTCGCCGGCCTCGGCGGTGCCGGAGACGGTGTCCTCGGCGGTGCCCTGCCACAGGACGCCCATCTCGCTGTACGTACCGGCGGCGGTCACGCGGAACAGGATCACCCGGCCGGCCTCGGTCTTCTTCACCCCGTTGACATCGAGGGCCTCACCGGGGGAGCCGACCGCGAGGATCGAGTCGGTGGCCGCCGCGGCGCCCGACGGGCGGTAGTCGACGAGGGCGAGGGAGCCGGCGAACTGGTCGCCCGCCTCGGCCGCACCGGAGACGGTGTCCGCGTCCTGGTCCATGCCGAACAGCGGGGTGGGCACGCCGTTGCTGCCGCCGTGGTTGAAGACGGCCAGGTTGCCGGAGTCGGCGAGGGTGCCGATGGCCTCGTTCGGCGCACCGATGGCGATGTGGTTCGAGTCCGCCGCGACGGTGGTGCCGAAGCGGTCGTTGGCCTCCACCGCGCCCGGGACGTTCGTCTTGTCCTGGTGGATTATGACGTTGGTGCCGCCTCGGACGTAGAACGCGGCGCCCGCCTTCTGTACGGTGCCGAGGGCCTCGCCCGGGTCGCCGATCAGCAGGAACGGCTCGCCCGCGGCGGTGGTGCCGGCCGCGAGGGAGTGGCCCATGCGGTCGCCCGCCTCGGAGGCGGAGTTGGCCAGGGAGCCGTTGCCGGTGCCCTGCTCGAAGTGGGTGTCCTTCAGCGTGCCGGTGCCCAGGCCGTTCGCGGCGCCGTAGAGGACGTCGACCATGCCGGCGTCGGCGGTGGTGTCGATGTCCTCGGAGGGGGCGCCGACGACCAGGTCGGTGTAGCCGTCCTCGTTGTAGTCGACGGTGGCGAGGGACTCGCCGAACCAGTCGCCCGGCTCGGAGCCGCCCGACACCCATTCGAGGTCCTGGTCGATCTGGGCGGTGCCCTTGCCCCCGCCGTAGACGATCCGGACCACGCCGGCACCGTCGTCGCCGCCGACGGCGGCCTTCGGGTCGGAGATCGCGAGGTCCTCGACGCCGTCGCCGTTGAAGTCGGTGATCCGGGTGGCGCCGGCCTTGGAGCTCACCCAGGAGGCGAGGTCGTCGACGCGGGAGACGACGGCGCCGGTACGGGTCTCGGCCGCGTCGGTGCCGAAGCAACCGCCCTGCCAGGACTGGCTGGTGAGCCCGGCGAGGGTGGCGGAGGCGCCGGTGCCGCGGACGACCGGGCCGCCCGAGTCGCCCGCGCAGGCCGCCGCGCCGTCCTTGCCGGTGACGTTCGCCGCCGTGCCGGCGGCCGCGTCGACGGTGTACGCGCCGGTGTGCAGCTTGAGCGGCGCCCACTCGGTCTTCGTCCGGCCGTAGCCGGCGAAGGTGAGCTGCTCGCCCGCGGCGGCCGGGGAGGTGGCCAGCGCCACCGGGGTGACATTGGTGACGGGACGGTTGAGCCGGGCGAGGACCACGTCGCGGTCGGTGCGCGGGACCAGTTCCACGATCCGGCGGTCGGCGCCCTGGGTGCCGGTCAGATCCGTGCGGCCGATGACGGCCGTCGTCTTCTGCTTCGGCGCGCCCGCGGGGACGTTCAGGCTCGCGGCCGGGTTGTCGGCGAAACAGCTCGCGGCGGTGAGGATCCATTCCGTGTCGACAAGGACACCCGAACAGGCACGGCGGGTGTCGTCGTTGTCGCCGAACTCGACGCGGGCGGTGAAGCCGTAGGCCGTGTCGGTGACGGGGGTGCCGGTGACGGCCTGGGCGGGCGTGGTGCCCAGCGCGACGGGACCGGCGAGAAGCACGGCCGCCAGCGCGGACACACGCAGGGTTCTGCTGTGAGGCATGGAGGGCTTCCTGTGAGAAGGGGTCGTGACATGGCGTCGGACCGTGCCGGCGGTGGTGCCCGGGCACGATGCCGAGAAAGAGGGCGCGCGACGTGCCGTACGGGGGCGGCCCGGACCCGGTGCGGAGCTCGGCTCCGGTGACGGGGACGCCTCGCCTCGGGCGCCGGCCCGCGAGGGCGCGGTCACGCGACGGAGCGGGTTACTTGGTGGTCCGGATCTCGATGAGCGTGTGGTCGCGGCCGTCGACGGACTCGCCGATCCCCTTCCAGGTGCCCGCGGGGACGTCGTACTCGACGTGGTCGGTCGAGGCGGTCATCTCGAGGTGGGTGTTGCTGTAGTCGTTGGTCTTCACCCCGTGCACCGAGGTGAGTTCCAGACTCAGGTAGCCCTCCGTGCCGGTGACCTTGAAGCACACGTCCTGTGCCTGGTCGCGGGCGAGGAAGCGCAGGAGGTTGCCGTCGGGCGTGCAGTCGGCGAGCACGATGTGGCCGTCGCCGCGCTTGAGGACGATGCCACGCTCGGCCAGGACCTTGTCGGCACCCGGGTAGGCGAAGTCCTCGACCGCGTACCCGGGCGCCTCGTCGGCGACGGTCGCGACAGCCGCGCCGGACGCCTGCCCCCCGGCCATCACGGCCCAGGCCAAGGCGCCGGCGGCGGTCGCGGTGGCCAGAATGTGGGTCACTGCGTTGCGTGGCTTCATCAAAGTCCTCGAAGTCGACATCAGGCAGGGGCCGACCACAGGAATTCATCGCCGCCCCTTGCGTACAGGGCCCTTATCGAACCGGGACTTCGCGAGCGCGTCCACCGTAGAAAGGGACAGAAGACGGGCAACCCGCGAGCACCTTCCATGATGTGCGTCACACGCGAAAATATTGTAGGGATTTCATTGGCAGGCCGGACCTGCATGATCCAGAGCATCCGATTCCATCACGTCGCAAATCGGGAATGTCCGCGGCGAAATTCCTTTCCGGCGGGCATGGCCGGATTTTCCCGCCAAACGACGGAATAGCGGTGGCCGGTGCCCCGGAACGTCCGTTCCGCGCCGACGGGGATGACCCAGTCGGGCCATCCGAGTGCGCGGACCACGATTGCCATGAGCGC